>NZ_JBSGBK010000070.1:0-46561 GCF_053601215.1 Amycolatopsis sp. NPDC004772 | reverse complement strand
TGTGTCAAGGCGGGAAAGCGTGCCTTGACACACCCGGCCGCCGACTGAAGGGATAGCTGGGATGAGGGGCGGGGGAGGTCTGGTGACGTCGTTGGCCGGGTTGCGTTGCCGGCCGCCGGTTCGCGTGTGGTGATGCTGTTGGTCGGCTCGCGCTGTCGGTTGCCGGCTGTCGGATCGCGGGTCGCGGGTCGGCGTCAGAGGCGTTGGCTGCCTGCGCCGCCCCGCTTGCGCGCCGGCTCGGCAGCCGCCCCGGCGACCAAGCCGCCCGCGCGGCCTCGGCGCCGCGAATCGGTTCGGCAGCCGCGCAGCCCGGCCGCACCGCACCCACCGGCGCCCCGCGCCGAGGCGGCCACCACGCCCACCGGCGCCATCCCGCCGCGGCAGCCTCCTCACCGCGGCAGCCATCCCGCCGCGGCCGCCACCCCGCCCCGGCGGCTCCGCCCCCGCAAACCACCCCGCCGCCCGGCCCGCCCGCCGAAACCCCCGCCGACCCGGGGGAATCTCTCCCCTCCCTGCGGCGTTACCCACCCCGACCGCACCGAGCCGCGGCTGCGGTGATCCCGCCGCAGGAATGCCTCCGCCCCAACGCCCGCGGGAATGATCGCCCCCGCGACCCGAGGCGTGGGAATGTCCCGCAGCGCCGGGGCGTTGAGAGGTACGCTGGAGGTTCGTCGACCTACAGACCCCCCGCCGCGCTCCTCCCGGACCCGGGCGGGTATCTTTGGAGACCGTGCCCGGCATGCGTCGGGCCGCTCCGCGTGCCGTGCGCATGGGCGGGGTGCTTCGGCACCCGGTCACCGGCTTCGGCAGGTCGGGGTTCCGACGGAAATCCCTCCGGGAAGTTACCGGTCGCGAGACCGTGACGCGGGCCGACACGCCCGACCGCGGGGGCCGGTGAAGACACGAAGAAGCAGATCACGACAGGAAGCTGGTCCATTGCCCACGATCCAGCAGCTGGTCCGCAAGGGCCGCCAGGACAAGGCTGCCAAGCAGAAGACGGCGGCCCTCAAGGGGAGCCCGCAGCGGCGTGGCGTGTGCACCCGCGTGTACACCACGACCCCCAAGAAGCCGAACTCGGCGCTGCGCAAGGTCGCGCGTGTGAAGCTGACCAGCGGCATCGAGGTCACCGCCTACATCCCCGGTGAGGGCCACAACCTGCAGGAGCACTCGATGGTGCTCGTGCGCGGTGGTCGTGTGAAGGACCTTCCGGGTGTCCGTTACAAGATCATCCGCGGTTCGCTCGACACCCAGGGTGTCAAGAACCGCAAGCAGGCGCGCAGCCGGTACGGCGCGAAGAAGGAGAAGAGCTAATGCCCCGCAAGGGTCCGGCCCCGAAGCGGCCGCTGATCTCCGACCCCGTCTACGCCTCCCCGCTGGTCACCCAGCTGGTGAACAAGGTGCTGAAGGACGGGAAGCGGTCCCTGGCCGAGCGCATCGTGTACGGCGCGCTCGAAGGCGCTCGCGAGAAGACCGGCACCGACCCGGTCGTCACGCTGAAGCGCGCCCTCGACAACGTGAAGCCCACCATCGAGGTGAAGAGCCGCCGCGTCGGTGGTGCCACCTACCAGGTGCCGATCGAGGTCAAGCCGGGCCGCTCCACCACGCTGGCCCTGCGCTGGCTGGTCTCCTTCTCGCAGGCCCGCCGCGAGAAGACGATGATCGAGCGCCTGCAGAACGAACTGCTGGACGCTTCCAACGGCCTCGGTGCCTCCGTGAAGCGTCGCGAAGACACGCACAAGATGGCCGAGTCCAACCGGGCCTTCGCGCACTACCGCTGGTGATGACCGCCCGGCTGTCGACCAAGCCATGCCGGGCCCCAAGCTTGAGAACAGGGGAACACTCTCGTGGCACGTGAAGTGCTGACCGACCTGAACAAGGTCCGCAACATCGGCATCATGGCCCACATCGACGCCGGCAAGACGACGACCACCGAGCGGATCCTGTTCTACACCGGGGTCAACTACAAGATCGGTGAAGTCCACGACGGCGCCGCCACCATGGACTGGATGGAGGAGGAGCAGAAGCGGGGTATCACCATCACCTCGGCTGCCACCACCACCTTCTGGGACGACCACCAGATCAACCTGATCGACACCCCCGGGCACGTCGACTTCACCGTCGAGGTGGAGCGCAACCTGCGGGTGCTCGACGGCGCGGTCGCCGTCTTCGACGGCAAGGAAGGTGTCGAGCCGCAGTCCGAGCAGGTCTGGCGGCAGGCGGACAAGTACGACGTCCCGCGCATCTGCTTCGTCAACAAGATGGACAAGCTGGGTGCGGACTACTACTACACCCTGCGCACCATCGAGGAGCGCCTCGGCGTCAAGCCGCTGGCGATCCAGTTGCCCATCGGCGCCGAGAACGACTTCGAAGGCGTCGTCGACCTGGTCCGCATGAAGGCCCTGGTCTGGCGCGGCGAGGTGCAGAAGGGCGAGGACTACACCGTCGAGGACATCCCGGCCGACCTGGCCGACCGGGCCGCGGAGTACCGCGAGAAGCTGGTCGAGACCGTCGCCGAGACCGACGACGCCCTGATGGAGAAGTTCCTCGAGGGCGAGGAACTGTCCGAGGCGGAGATCAAGGCGGGCATCCGCAAGATCGTCATCACCCGCTCGGCGTTCCCGGTCCTGGCCGGCTCCGCGTTCAAGAACAAGGGCGTGCAGCCCATGCTCGACGCGGTGATCGACTACCTGCCGTCGCCGCTGGACGTCCCGGCCGTCGAGGGCCTGCTCCCCGACGGTGAGACCCCGGCGACCCGCAAGGCGTCGGTCGACGAGCCGTTCGCCGCGCTCGCGTTCAAGATCGCCGCGCACCCGTTCTTCGGCAAGCTGACCTACATCCGGGTGTACTCGGGCAAGGTCGCTTCCGGCGCGCAGGTCATCAACGCGACCAAGGAGCGCAAGGAGCGCATCGGGAAGATCTTCCAGATGCACTCCAACAAGGAGAACCCGGTCGACGACGCCCAGGTCGGCCACATCTACGCGGTCATCGGGCTGAAGGACACCACCACGGGTGACACCCTGGCGGACCCGCAGAACCCGATCGTGCTGGAGTCGATGACGTTCCCCGAGCCGGTCATCCGGGTCGCGATCGAACCGAAGACGAAGGCCGACCAGGAGAAGCTGTCCCTGGCGATCCAGAAGCTGGCCGAAGAGGACCCGACGTTCCAGGTCAAGCTGGACGAGGACACCGGCCAGACGATCATCGCGGGCATGGGCGAGCTGCACCTCGAGGTGCTGGTGAACCGGATGAAGTCCGACTACAAGGTCGAGGCGAACATCGGCAAGCCGCAGGTCGCCTACCGTGAGACGATCAAGAAGACGGTCGACAAGCTCGACTACGTCCACAAGAAGCAGACCGGTGGTTCCGGCCAGTTCGCGAAGGTCATCGTGAAGCTGGAGCCGCTCGAGCGCACCGACGGCGCGCTCTACGAGTTCGACAACAAGGTGACCGGTGGCCGCGTGCCGCGGGAGTACATCCCGTCGGTGGACGCGGGCGCGCAGGACGCGATGCAGTACGGCGTCCTGGCCGGCTACCCGCTCGTCGGGTTGAAGTTCACCCTGTTGGATGGTGCGTACCACGAGGTCGACTCTTCGGAGATGGCGTTCAAGATCGCCGGTTCCATGGCGATGAAGGAAGCCGCGAAGAAGGCCGGCCCGGTGATCCTGGAGCCGATGATGGCGGTCGAGGTGACCACGCCCGAGGACTACATGGGTGACGTCATCGGTGACCTCAACTCCCGCCGTGGTCAGATCCAGGCCATGGAGGAGCGGTCCGGTACCCGTGTCGTGAAGGCACTGGTCCCGCTGTCGGAGATGTTCGGCTACGTCGGCGACCTGCGGTCCCGCACCCAGGGCCGGGCGAACTACTCCATGGTGTTCGACTCCTACGCCGAGGTTCCCGCGAACGTCGCGAAGGAAATCATCGCGAAGGCGACGGGGGAGTAGTTCCCCCAGCGCTCGCGGGCATTAAGGGACTCTCCTGAACGTCCGCAGCACCGACGAAGGAACAATCACGGGGCGGCAGCCACGCCGCCCCGTGAGCACAAAGCGAAATCAGTCCAGGAGGACATTCCAGTGGCGAAGGCGAAATTCGAGCGGACCAAGCCGCACGTCAACATCGGCACCATCGGTCACGTTGACCACGGCAAGACGACTCTGACCGCGGCCATCACCAAGGTGCTGCACGACAAGTACCCGGAGCTGAACGAGTCGCGGGCGTTCGACCAGATCGACAACGCGCCGGAAGAGAAGCAGCGCGGCATCACGATCAACATCTCGCACGTCGAGTACCAGACCGAGAAGCGTCACTACGCGCACGTGGACGCCCCCGGTCACGCGGACTACATCAAGAACATGATCACCGGTGCCGCCCAGATGGACGGCGCGATCCTGGTCGTGGCCGCCACCGACGGCCCGATGCCGCAGACCCGTGAGCACGTGCTGCTCGCCCGCCAGGTCGGCGTGCCCTACATCGTGGTCGCGCTGAACAAGGCCGACATGGTCGACGACGAGGAGATCCTCGAGCTCGTCGAGCTGGAGGTCCGCGAGCTGCTGTCCTCGCAGGAGTTCCCGGGCGACGACGCGCCGGTCGTGCGCGTTTCCGGCCTGAAGGCCCTCGAGGGCGACGAGAAGTGGTCCGAGGCCGTTCTCGAGCTGATGAGCGCCGTCGACGACAACGTGCCGGACCCGGTGCGTGAGCTCGACAAGCCGTTCCTGATGCCGATCGAGGACGTCTTCACCATCACCGGTCGTGGCACCGTGGTGACCGGTCGCGTCGAGCGCGGCCAGATCAACGTCAACGAAGAGGTCGAGATCGTGGGTATCCGCGAGAAGTCGACCAAGACCACCGTCACCGGTGTCGAGATGTTCCGCAAGCTGCTCGACTCGGGCCAGGCGGGCGACAACGTCGGCCTGCTGGTCCGCGGTATCAAGCGCGAGGACGTCGAGCGCGGCCAGGTCGTCGTGAAGCCGGGCACCACCACCCCGCACACCGACTTCGAGGGCCGGGTCTACATCCTGTCGAAGGACGAGGGTGGCCGTCACACCCCGTTCTTCAACAACTACCGCCCGCAGTTCTACTTCCGCACCACCGACGTGACCGGCGTCGTGACCCTCCCCGAGGGCACCGAGATGGTCATGCCGGGCGACAACACCGACATCTCGGTCCAGCTGATCCAGCCGGTCGCGATGGACGAGGGTCTGCGCTTCGCCATCCGCGAGGGTGGCCGGACCGTCGGCGCGGGCCAGGTCACCAAGATCAACAAGTGACGTAGGCGCCCTGCGCCCGGGTAATACACCCCCGGGTGCAGGGCGTCAACTCACGTGTGCGACACTATTTTGGTTGCTCGTCCTGGGGCGGCCGATCCCTTTGGGGTCCGGCCGCCTCGGTGCGAGTGGCCACGGTCCGCGGAGCTCTTTCCTTCGGGTGAGGCGAGCGGGCAAGGGCGGTGAGACGGTCCAGCCGGCTCATAGCCTCCTCACGTTGAGGAAGACCAGGCAAGACGACGATCCCGCGGGATCCGTCTGTGCGTCGGGCGCGACACGCCCGACCGCGTGGACCGGGGACAGGGCCGTTGAACTGCGGAAACCCGGCCAGGGTGGGGACACCCGGCGGGGTTTTGTGAGATAGCGGCACGAGACGACAAGGAACGAGCAGCCACCATGGCGGGACAGAAGATCCGCATCCGGCTCAAGGCCTACGACCACGAGGCGATCGACACCTCGGCGCGCAAGATCGTGGAGACGGTCACGCGCACCGGCGCCCGGGTTGTCGGGCCGGTGCCGCTGCCCACCGAGAAGAACGTTTACTGCGTCATCCGCTCGCCGCACAAGTACAAGGACTCGCGCGAGCACTTCGAGATGCGCACGCACAAGCGTCTGATCGACATCCTCGACCCGACGCCGAAGACGGTCGACGCGCTCATGCGCATCGACCTGCCGGCGAGCGTCGACGTCAACATCCAGTAAGCGTTGGGCGAGCGGCGGAGATAAGAGACTCACATGTCTGACAGGCAGATGAAGGGCATCCTGGGCACCAAGCTCGGCATGACCCAGGTCTTCGACGAGCAGAACCGGGTTGTCCCGGTCACCGTCGTCAAGGCCGGTCCGAACGTGGTCACCCAGGTTCGGACCCAGGACAAGGACGGCTACGCGGCCGTGCAGCTGGCGTTCGGCGCGGTCGACCCGCGCAAGGTGAACAAGCCGCGCACCGGCCACTTCGACAAGGCGAGCGTGACCCCGCGCCGGTTCCTCGCCGAGCTGCGCACCACCGACGCCGAGACCTACGAGGTCGGCCAGGAGATCACCGCCGAGGTGTTCGCCGCCGGCGTCGAGGTCGACGTGACCGGGACCAGCAAGGGCAAGGGCTACGCGGGTGTCATGAAGCGCCACGGTTTCAAGGGCCAGGGCGCGAGCCACGGTGCCCAGGCCGTGCACCGCAAGCCGGGTTCGATCGGTGGCTGCGCCACCCCCGGCCGCGTCTTCAAGGGCCTGCGCATGGCGGGCCGGATGGGCAACGACCGGGTCACCACGCAGAACCTGACCGTGCACGCCGTGCGTGCCGAGGACGGCCTGCTGCTGATCAAGGGCGCCGTGCCCGGTCCCAAGGGCGGCCTGCTGTTCGTGCGCAGCGCCGCGAAGGGTGGTAACTCCGAATGACAAGCGTCGAGCTGAAGACCCCGGCCGGTAAAGCCGACGGCACGGTCGATCTCCCCGCGGAGATCTTCGACGTGCAGGCCAATGTCGCGCTGATGCACCAGGTGGTGGTGGCTCAGCAGGCCGCCGCGCGCCAGGGCACGCACGACACGAAGACCCGTGGTGAGGTTCGCGGTGGCGGCAAGAAGCCGTACCGCCAGAAGGGCACCGGCCGTGCCCGCCAGGGTTCGACCCGCGCGCCGCAGTTCGCCGGCGGTGGCGTCGTGCACGGCCCCACGCCGCGCGACTACACCCAGCGCACCCCGAAGAAGATGAAGGCCGCCGCTCTGCGTGGCGCCCTCTCCGACCGGGCCCGCGCCGGCCAGCTGCACGTCGTCACCGAGCTGGTGACCGGCGAGAAGCCGTCGACCAAGGCCGCCAAGACCGTCCTCGCCGCCGTCACGGCCGCGAAGCGCGTTCTCGTGGTGCTGGACCGGGCCGACGAGCTGAGCTGGGTTTCCCTGCGGAACCTGCCCGAGGTGCACCTGCTCTGGGCCGACCAGCTCAACACCTACGACGTGCTGGTCAACGACGACGTCGTGTTCACCAAGGCCGCGTACGACGCGTTCGTCGCCGGCCCCGTCCGCGGTAAGACCGTCAAGGCTTCCGCGCGGTCGGGCGAGGTCACGGAAGGGAGTGACGAGAAGTGAGTTCGGTCGCCATTCCGGACCCCCGCGACATCCTGCTCGCGCCGGTCATCTCCGAGAAGTCCTACGGGCTGCTCGAGGACCACAAGTACACGTTCATCGTCCGCCCGGACGCCAACAAGACCCAGATCAAGATCGCGGTCGAGAAGGTGTTCGGCGTCAAGGTGGTCAGCGTCAACACGGCCAACCGCCAGGGCAAGCGGAAGCGGACTCGCGCCGGCTTCGGCAAGCGCAAGGACACCAAGCGCGCCATCGTGACTCTTTCGCCCGAGAGCAAGGCGATCGAGATCTTCGGCGGACCCACCGCGTAAAGGACTGAGCTGACAATGGGCATCCGCAAGTACAAGCCGACGACCCCGGGTCGTCGCGGTTCGAGCGTCTCGGACTTCGCCGAGATCACCCGCTCCACCCCGGAGAAGTCGCTGCTTCGTCCGCTGAGCGGTTCGGGCGGTCGCAACTCGTCCGGCAAGATCACCACCCGGCACAAGGGTGGCGGCCACAAGCGCGCCTACCGCGTCATCGACTTCCGTCGCAATGACAAGGACGGCATCCCCGCCAAGGTCGCGCACATCGAGTACGACCCCAACCGGTCCGCTCGCATCGCGCTGCTGCACTACGCCGACGGCGAGAAGCGCTACATCATCGCGCCGGAGAAGCTGAAGCAGGGCGACACCGTCGAGAACGGCCCCCGGGCCGACATCAAGCCGGGCAACAACCTGCCGCTGCGCAACATCCCGGTCGGCACCGTGATCCACGCGATCGAGCTCCGCCCCGGCGGCGGCGCGAAGATGGCGCGGTCCGCGGGCGCGAAGGTGCAGCTCGTCGCCAAGGACGGGCCGTACGCCCAGCTGCGTCTCCCCTCGGGCGAGATCCGCAACGTGGACGTGCGCAACCGCGCCACGGTCGGCGAGGTCGGCAACTCCGAGCACGCCAACATCAACTGGGGCAAGGCCGGCCGCAACCGCTGGCGCGGCAAGCGCCCCACGGTCCGTGGTGTCGTCATGAACCCGGTCGACCACCCGCACGGTGGTGGTGAGGGCAAGACCTCCGGTGGTCGCCACCCGGTCAACCCGAACGGTAAGCCCGAGGGCCGCACGCGTCGCCGCAAGGCGTCCGACGCCCTCATCGTCCGCCGCCGGCGTACCGGCAAGAAGCGCTGAGCAGGGAGGTAGAAGCACATGCCACGCAGCCTTAAGAAGGGCCCGTTCGTGGACGACCACCTGCTCAAGAAGGTGGACGCGCTGAACGAATCGGGCAAGAAGACGGTCATCAAGACCTGGTCGCGCCGCTCGACGATCATCCCGGACTTCCTGGGACACACGATCGCGGTGCACGACGGCCGCAAGCACGTCCCGGTGTTCGTCACCGAGGCGATGGTGGGTCACAAGCTGGGGGAATTCGCCCCGACGCGGACCTTCAAGGGCCACATCAAGGACGACCGCAAGTCGCGCCGCCGCTGAGCGGGCACGAGAAAAGACAAGGGAAGTAGCGATGAACGCCCAGAACGACGCGACGACCGAGGCTGAACTGCCTACGGCGTACGCGCGGGCTCGCTTCGTCCGGGACTCGCCGACCAAGGTGCGCCGGGTGATCGAGCTCATCAAGGGACGTAGCGCCGCCGACGCCTTGGCCGTGCTCCGGTTCGCCCCGCAGGCGGCCAGCGAGCCGGTCGCGAAGGTGCTCGCCAGCGCCGTGGCCAACGCCGAGAACAACCTTCAGCTGGACCCGGAGACGCTCTGGGTCAAGAACGCGTACGCCGACGAGGGCCCCACCCTCAAGCGCATCCGCCCGCGGGCCCAGGGCCGCGCGTACCGGATCCGCAAGCGGACCAGCCACATCACCGTCGAGGTGGAGTCGCGTCCGGCCGTCGCGCAGAAGGCTCAGAGCAAGAAGAAGGCAGGTGGCCGGTAGTGGGCCAGAAGATCAACCCGCACGGTTTCCGCCTGGGTATCACCACGGACTGGAAGTCGCGCTGGTACGCCGACAAGCAGTACGCCGAGTACGTGGCCGAGGACGTCAAGATCCGCAAGCTCCTCGCCACCGGCATGGAGCGCGCGGGCATCTCCAAGGTCGAGATCGAGCGCACCCGTGACCGCGTCCGCGTGGACATCCACACCGCCCGGCCGGGCATCGTCATCGGCCGCCGCGGCGCGGAGGCCGACCGGATCCGCGGCGCGCTGGAGAAGCTGACCAAGAAGCAGGTCCAGCTGAACATCCTCGAGGTCAAGAACCCCGAGGCCGACGCCCAGCTGGTCGCCCAGGCGGTCGCGGAGCAGCTCTCCAACCGCGTGGCGTTCCGCCGCGCGATGCGGAAGGCGATCCAGACCTCCATGCGCTCGCCGCAGGTCAAGGGCATCCGCGTGCAGTGCGGCGGTCGTCTCGGCGGCGCCGAGATGTCCCGCTCGGAGCACTACCGCGACGGCCGCGTCCCGCTGCACACGCTGCGCGCCGACATCGACTACGGCTTCTTCGAGGCCAAGACGACGTTCGGTCGCATCGGCGTCAAGGTGTGGATCTACAAGGGTGAGCTCGTCGGTGGCCTGAAGGCCCGCGAAGCCCGCGACGCCGCCGAGCGCGCGCCGCGTCGCGACCGCGACCGCAGCGACCGGCCGTCCCGCCCGCGTCGTTCCGGCGCCTCGGGCACGACCGCCACCTCGACCGAAGCCGGTCGTGCGGCCGCTGCCGCCACGACCGAGGCCCCGGCGGCCCCGGCCACCGAGACCGCAGAAAAGACGGAGGGCTGAGACGTGCTCATCCCGCGCAGGGTCAAGCACCGGAAGCAGCACTCCCCGAAGCGCCACGGCGCCGCCAAGGGTGGCACGAAGGTCAGCTTCGGCGAGTACGGCATCCAGGCGCTTGAGCACAGCTACGTGACGAACCGGCAGATCGAGTCCGCTCGTATCGCCATGACCCGTCACATCAAGCGTGGTGGCAAGGTGTGGACGACCATCTACCCGGACCGCCCGCTGACCAAGAAGCCGGCCGAAACCCGGATGGGTTCCGGTAAGGGTTCGCCCGAGTGGTGGATCGCCAACGTGAAGCCGGGCCGCGTGATGTTCGAGATCTCGTTCCCGAACGAGGAGACGGCTCGCGAGGCGCTGCGCCGCGCGATCCACAAGCTGCCCATGAAGTGCCGCATCGTGACCCGTGAAGGTGGTGAGTTCTGATGGCTAACGCAGGTGCCGCTCAGGCATCGGAGCTGCGTGAGCTCACCGCGGAAGAGCTCGTCCTGCGTCTGAAGGAATACAAGGAGGAGCTCTTCAACCTCCGCTTCCAGATGGCGACCGGGCAGCTCGACAACAACCGCCGTCTGCGCACCGTCCGCACGGACATCGCGCGGATCTACACGGTCATGCGCGAGCGCGAACTCGGCCTGTCCGTTGCCCCCGACGCCGAGAGTGAAGGTGCCGCATGAGCGAGCCCACCACCGAGACGCCGGCCCGGAACGACCGCAAGGTCCGCGAGGGCTACGTCGTCTCGGACAAGATGAACAAGACGATCGTGGTCGAGCTCGAGGACCGCAAGAAGCACCCCCGTTACTCGAAGGTCGTCCGCACCACCTCCAAGGTGAAGGTGCACGACGAGAACAACGAGGCGGGCGTGGGCGACCGGGTCACCCTGATGGAGACCCGCCCGCTGTCGGCATCGAAGCGGTGGCGCCTGGTGCAGATCGTGGAGAAGGCCAAGTAAGCAGGGCTCTTCGGAGTTCTTAGTTCCGCAAGGCTCGCCCGTCCTGGGCGAGAACCGGCGCGACATACAGGAGTAGACGTGATCCAGCAGGAGTCGCGGCTTCGGGTAGCCGACAACACGGGTGCAAAGGAAATCCTCTGCATCCGCGTTCTCGGTGGCTCCGGGCGGCGCTACGCCGGCATCGGCGACATCATCGTCGCCACCGTGAAGGACGCCATCCCGGCCGCCGGGGTGAAGAAGGGCGACGTCGTCAAGGCCGTCATCGTCCGCACGGTCAAGGAGCGCCGTCGTCCGGACGGTTCCTACATCCGGTTCGACGAGAACGCCGCCGTGCTCATCAAGAACGACAACGAGCCCCGCGGCACCCGCATCTTCGGCCCGGTGGGCCGCGAGCTGCGCGACCGAAAGTTCATGAAGATCATTTCGCTCGCGCCGGAGGTGCTGTGATGAAGGTGAAGAAGGGCGACACGGTCGTCGTCATCGCCGGCAAGGACAAGGGCGCCAAGGGCAAGGTCATCCAGGCTTACCCCGAGCGCGAGCGCGTGCTGGTCGAAGGCGTGAACCGGATCAAGAAGCACACGCGGATCAGCCAGACCCAGCGCGGCGCGCAGTCCGGCGGCATCGTCACGCAGGAGGCGCCCATCCACGTCTCGAACGTGATGGTCGTCGACTCGGACGGCAAGCCGGCCCGGGTGGGTTACCGCATCGGCGAGGACGGCAAGAAGGTCCGGATCTCGCGCCGGAACGGTAAGGACATCTGATGACCACCGCTGAGAAGACCTCGCCGCGCCTCAAGGTGCGGTACCGCGAGGAAATCAAGGGCCAGCTGCAGGCCGAGTTCTCCTTCGCCAACGTCCACCAGATCCCGGGCGTGACGAAGGTCGTCGTGAACATGGGCGTCGGCGACGCCGCCCGCGACAGCAAGCTGATCGAGGGCGCGGTCAAGGACCTCGCCCTGATCACCGGCCAGAAGCCGGAGGTCCGGAAGGCCCGCAAGTCCATCGCGCAGTTCAAGCTGCGCGAGGGCCAGCCGATCGGCGCGCGCGTCACGCTGCGCGGCGACCGGATGTGGGAGTTCCTCGACCGGCTGCTGACCATCGCGCTGCCGCGTATCCGCGACTTCCGCGGGCTTTCGCCGAAGCAGTTCGACGGCCACGGCAACTACACGTTCGGTCTCAACGAGCAGTCGATGTTCCACGAGATCGACCCCGACTCCATCGACCGCCCGCGCGGCATGGACGTCACCGTCGTCACGACCGCCACGAACGACGACGAGGGCCGGGCGCTGCTGCGCAAGCTCGGCTTCCCGTTCAAGGAGAACTGAGCCGATGGCCAAGAAAGCACTGGTCCACAAGGCCGCGAAGAAGCCGAAGTTCGCCGTGCGCGCCTACACCCGCTGCCAGCGGTGCGGCCGTCCGCACGCCGTGTTCCGCAAGTTCGGGCTCTGCCGGATCTGCCTTCGCGAGATGGCGCACGCGGGCGAGCTGCCCGGCGTCCGCAAGTCCAGCTGGTAAGAGCTTCTTTTTAACTCCAGATTCGCCACAGGCCCCGCCCGCTCCGGCGGGCGGGGAACCAGGCGAGAAAGGTTGACAGGTCACCATGACGATGACCGACCCCATCGCAGACTTCTTGACGCGTCTGCGCAACGCGAACTCGGCGTACCACGACGAGGTCAAGCTCCCGCACTCGAAGCTCAAGGCGAACATCGCCGAGATCCTCAAGCGCGAGGGCTACATCGCGGGTTACCACGACGAGCCGGGCGAGAAGCACAAGAACCTCGTCGTCGAGCTCAAGTACGGCCCCAACCGTGAGCGGAGCATCGCCGGCCTGCGGCGCGTCTCCAAGCCCGGTCTGCGGGTCTACGCAAAGTCCACCGAACTGCCGTCGGTCCTCGGCGGCCTGGGCATCGCGATCATTTCGACGTCCGGTGGTCTGCAGACGGACCGGCAGGCCAAGCGCAACAGCGTGGGCGGCGAAGTCCTCGCCTACGTCTGGTAAGGGAAGGGGAACAGGCATGTCACGCATCGGAAAGCTGCCGGTCGCCGTCCCTTCCGGGGTCGAGGTGACCATCGACGGTCAGCTGATCAAGGTCAAGGGGCCCAAGGGCACCCTCGAGCACACCGTCGCCGAGCCGATCACCGTCGAGCGCGACGAAGACGGCACGCTGCTGGTGAAGCGCCCGGACGACGAGCGCACCTCCAAGGCGCTGCACGGGCTCACCCGCACGCTGGTGAACAACCTCGTCGTCGGCGTCACCGCCGGCTACGAGAAGAAGATGGAAATCCACGGCGTGGGTTACCGCGTGCAGGCCAAGGGCGCGGACCTCGAGTTCGCCCTCGGCTACTCGCACCCGGTCAAGATCGAGGCCCCGGAGGGCATCACCTTCAAGGTGGAGACCCCGACCCGGTTCTCGGTCTCGGGCATCGACAAGCAGAAGGTCGGCCAGATCTCGGCCGTCATCCGCAAGCTGCGTCGCCCGGACCCGTACAAGGGCAAGGGCCTGCGCTACGAGGGTGAGAAGATCCGCCGCAAGGTCGGAAAGACGGGTAAGTGATCATGAGCGACACGACTACGAAGCGCAAGCCGGTGGGCAAGGACATCTCGACCCGCCGCCGCGTCGCGAAGGCCCGTCGGCACTTCCGGCTCCGCAAGAAGGTCTCGGGCACGGACCAGCGTCCGCGCCTGGTCGTCAAGCGGTCCTCGCGGCACATCGCCGTGCAGGTGATCGACGACCTGGCCGGCCACACGCTGGTGTCGGCGTCCACCCTCGAGGCGGACGTCCGGTCGGTCGACGGCGACAAGAAGGCCAAGGCCGCCAAGGTCGGGGAACTCGTCGCCGCGCGGGCCAAGAACGCCGGGATCTCGGCTGTGGTGTTCGACCGTGGGGGCAACGCCTACCACGGCCGCATCGCCGCGCTCGCCGACGCCGCCCGTGAGGCGGGGTTGGAGTTCTGACGATGCAGAAGCTTGTTAACGGAAGGAAAGCCTGATGCCGGGACGTACACGGCAATTCGGCGGCGGCCAGGGTGGACCCGGCGGGCAGGGCGGCAACGACCGCGGTGACCGTCGCGACCGCCGCGACCGGCGCGACAGCGGCCGTGGCGGGGCGGCCCAGGACAAGACCCCGCACCTCGAGAAGGTCGTGACGATCAACCGCGTCGCCAAGGTCGTCAAGGGTGGTCGTCGCTTCAGCTTCACCGCCCTGGTGGTCGTCGGCGACGGCGACGGTCAGGTCGGCGTCGGCTACGGCAAGGCCAAGGAAGTTCCCGCGGCCATCGCCAAGGGCGTCGAGGAAGCGAAGAAGAACTTCTTCCGCGTCCCGCGCGTCGGCGGCACCATTCCGCACCCGATCCAGGGTGAGGAAGCCGCCGGTGTGGTGCTGCTCCGCCCGGCTTCCGCCGGTACCGGCGTCATCGCCGGTGGCCCGGTGCGCGCCGTGCTGGAGTGCGCGGGTGTCCACGACGTGCTGTCGAAGTCGCTCGGCTCCGACAACGCGATCAACATCGTGCACGCGACCGTGGCGGCCCTGAAGGGCCTGCAGCGTCCCGAAGAGGTCGCGGCCCGCCGCGGTCTCCCGCTCGAGGACGTCGCGCCGGCCCGGATGCTGCGCCAGCGCGCGGGCCAGGGGGTCTGACATGGCTCAGCTCAAGGTCACCCAGGTCAAGAGCAAGATCGGCACGAAGCACGCTCACCGCGAGTCGCTGCGCACCCTCGGGCTGCGCAAGATCCGCCAGAGCGTCGTGCGTGAAGACACCCCCCAGGTGCGCGGCCTGATCCACACCGTCCGCCACCTGGTGGAGGTCGAGGAGGTCAAGGCATGACGGCCATCAAGATCCACCACCTGCGTCCGGCTCCGGGCGCCAAGCGCGACAAGATCCGCGTGGGCCGTGGTGAGGGTTCGAAGGGCAAGACGGCCGGTCGCGGTACGAAGGGCACCAAGGCCCGGAAGAACGTGCCGGCCCGGTTCGAGGGTGGGCAGATGCCCATCCAGATGCGGCTCCCGAAGCTCCGCGGCTTCAAGAACCGCTTCCGCACCGAGTACCAGCCGGTGAACGTGGGCGACATCGCCCGCGTCTTCCCGGACGGCGGCACCATCGGCGCCGACGAGCTGGTCAAGGGCGGTCTGGTCCGCAAGGGCAAGCTGGTGAAGGTCCTCGGCAACGGCGACGTGAACGGCGTCAAGCTGAACGTCACCGCCGACGCGTTCTCCGGCTCCGCTAAGGAGAAGCTCGAAGCGGCCGGTGGCTCCGCCACCACCAACTGAGGCTGCTCGTTTGAAGGCCCGTCCGGCTCGCGCCGGGCGGGCCTTCGGCGTTCCCGGACTTCCTTGCCGGAAGCCGGATCCGGGCGGAGGATCACAGGGGTGGACAGACCCGCACAAGACCCCCCACCCCCGGCCGGCGCGGCGGATTCCCCGCTGAGCTTCCCGGTCGAGGCGCCCAAGCTCGCCGGGGTCGAGCCGGGAGCCGGAGCACCGGAAGGCGCCCCGGGGGAGGCGGCAGTGCCGAGGCAGGACGACCCCCTGGCCTTCCCCGCGGAGCCGGCGGCCGCACCACCGCCGGCCCTCTCTGAGGGGGCCACAGCGACGAGGCAGGGCGATCCGCTGGCGTTCCCTGCGGCGGCCGCACCGCGCACCGAGCCGCCGCTGTTCCCGGCGGATGCGCCGGTGACCCCGCCTGCGGATCCGCTGGCGTTCCCGTCGGAGGCGGCGGCCGAACGGCCGCGGCAGGGCGATCCGCTCACCTTCCCCGCGCCAGGCGCACCCCACACCGAGCCACCGCTCTTCCCGGCGGATACCCCGCCCGCGGAGCCCCTCGCCTTCCCCGCGGCAGCCACACCCCGCACCGAGCCACCGCTCTTCCCACCCCCCACCCCGCCCGGCCAACTACCCTTCCCGGTCGCCGAGCTCCCCACCGTCGCCGCGCCCCCACCGCCTGCCCCCGCGCCCGCCCAAGCCCCCGCTCCCGAGCCGCCCGCCTCCCGGCTGCCCCGGCACCTTCCGGCGGTCCTCGCGGCCCTCGCCGCCCTTCTGGCCGTCGGAGGGTGCTTCCTGCCGCTCTTCCGGATGCTCCAGGAGCTCTCCTTCCGCCAGGGCTTCGGCGACGCCCAGCTGACCATCACCGAGACCGCCTGGGGCAACCGCATCGAAGTCTCCGGCCAGGAACCCACCGACCGTCCCGGGGTGCCCGTCGGCATCCCCGTCATCGTCGCGATCGTTCTCCTGGCCGCGGCGGCGTTCGCGGCCTTCTCCCGGCCCGGGCGGGGCCTGACCCGGTGGCTGCTGTCGGCCGGTGCGGTGTTCGCCGCGGGGGTCGTCACCACCGTTGCGATGTTCCGGTTCGAGCTGGCTGCCATCGCCGGGGAAGAGGTGGACCTGGAGGTCACCACCGGACCCGGCATGTGGCTGCTGGCCCTGGCCGCCGTGACGGCCGCCGCCGCGGCGGTCGTGGCGCACCTGCCCCTCCTCGGCCACCTCCGGGACCCCGCCTGGGCCGATCCCGCCGTCGCCTACGCCGACACCCCGACGCCGCCCTCCGGGGTCGCGATCACCGTGCTGCCCCCGGACGAGCCGGACGAGCCGGACGAACCGCCGCTACGGTGAACACGTGTGGGTCTTCTTCGGCGCCTCCGTGCTCGTCGCCCTTACGCCAGGGGCGAACAACCTGCTCGGCCTCCACCACGGCATGACGCACGGTGTTCGCCACGGCCTCGCCGGCCTGGGGGGCCGGCTGGCCGCCTTCACCCTGCTGATCGCCGCCGTCGCGGCCGGGCTCGGGCAGCTCCTGGCCGCCTCCGAGACCGCTCTGACGATCATCAAGTGGGCCGGCGCCGCCTACCTGCTCTACCTCGGCGTCCGCCTGCTGTGGTCCACCTTCCGGGGCAAAAACACCCCGGACGAGTTGCCCAAAACCCCCACTACGGCCTGGCGTGTCACCCGTAAGGAGTTCGGGGTCGCGATCACCAACCCGAAGGCGATCCTGATCTTCACCGCCTTCGTCCCGCAGTTCATCGACGCAGGTCACGGTCCCTTCTCGACGCAGATCGCGCTGCTCGGCGCGGGCTACCTGCTGGCCGAGTTCCTGGCCGGCTCGGTCTACGTCGTCGCCGGCGCCGCGGTGAAGACGGTCAAGCTGCCCCGGCGGGGCGTCGACCGGGCCACCGGGGTGGTGCTCGTCGGGCTGGCCGGCGTGCTCGCGACGTCGAACGCCTGATCCATCATCTGTCAAGGAATACCGCCAAGACGGCGATGTGGATCAACCCGCCGGAGCAACCTTGGTACGGAAAACGCACACGGACTGCGGACACGCCCTGTGAAGCTGTTAGAGTCGGCGACACGCTTCGGGACGAGTGTGCCCCGAAGCGTTCCTGGCTTGCGTGCCAGTAGTGCTGTGTGTTCCCGCCGGCCCCGTGCCGGCCAAGCCGATCGTCGGTTAGGACAGCCGACGACGCCGAGGAGGTCCCCCGCGTGCTCAGCGCCTTCCGCTCGGCTCTCGCGACGCCGGATCTACGCAAGAAGATCCTGTTCACGCTAGCCATCGTCGCGGTTTACCGAATCGGTGCGACCATTCCGGCGCCCGGCATCTCGTACGGTGCCGTACAGGCTTGTAGCTCCCAGGCGCAGCAGGAGGGCGTCTACCAGCTGCTGAACCTGTTCAGCGGTGGTGCGCTGCTGCAGCTGTCGCTCTTCTCGACCGGCATCATGCCGTACATCACGGCGAGCATCATCATCCAGCTGCTCACCGTGGTCATCCCGCGGTTCGAGGAGCTGAAGAAGGAAGGGCAGTCCGGCCAGGGCAAGCTGACCCAGTACACCCGGTACCTGACGATCGCGCTGGCGATCCTGCAGGCCACCGGGGTGGTCGCGCTCGCGGACCGCAAGCAGCTCTTCCCGGACTGCGACCAGCCGATCATCCCGGACAACAGCGTCTACTCGCTGGCGATCATCGTCATCACCATGACCGCGGGCACCGCCGTCATGATGTGGCTGGGCGAGCTGATCACCGAGCGCGGCGTCGGCAACGGCATGTCCGTCCTGATCTTCCTGAACATCGCCGCGCGCATCCCGGTCGAGGGCGGCAACATCCTCAGCAACGCCGGTGGCCTCGGCCTGGCCGTCGTCTGCGCCTTCGGCCTGGTGATCATCGCCAGCGTCATCTTCGTCGAGCAGGGCCAGCGCCGGATCCCGGTGCAGTACGCCAAGCGCATGATCGGCCGCCGGATGTACGGCGGCACGTCGACCTACCTGCCGATCAAGGTGAACCAGGCCGGCGTCATCCCGGTCATCTTCGCGTCGTCCCTGCTGTACCTGCCGGACCTGATCAGCCGCCTCGTCGGCGACCAGAACGCCAACTCCGGCTGGCAGGTGTTCATCAAGAACTACATCGTGAACCAGTCCAGCTGGGTGCACATCCTGCTGTACTTCGCGCTGATCATCTTCTTCACGTACTTCTACATCACGATCACGTTCAACGTGGACGAGCGTGCGGAAGAGATGAAGAAGTTCGGTGGCTTCATCCCGGGCATCCGCCCCGGCCGCCCGACCGCCGAGTACCTCAGCTTCGTGCTGGGCCGGATCACCCTGCCGGGCTCGCTGTACCTGGGCATCATCGCGATCCTCCCGAACTTCTTCCTGTCGGTGACCGGTAGCGGGAACAACCAGAACTTCCCGTTCGGTGGCACGGCTGTGCTGATCATGGTCGGTGTCGGCCTCGACACCGTGAAGCAGATCGAAAGCCAGCTGATGCAGCGCAACTACGAAGGGTTCTTGAAGTGACGCGCCTGGTTCTCGTCGGCCCGCCCGGTGCGGGCAAGGGCACGCAGGCGGTGGCCCTGTCCGAGCAGCTGCGCATCCCGCACATCTCGACCGGTGACCTGTTCCGCGCCCACGTCGGCCAGGAGACCCCGCTCGGCCAGGAGGCGAAGCGCTACCTGGACTCGGGCGAGCTCGTGCCCGACTCGGTGACCAACGAAATGGTCCGCGAGCGGCTCGCCGAGCCGGACGCCAAGGCCGGCTTCCTGCTCGACGGCTTCCCCCGCAACACCAAGCAGGCCGAGGTCCTCGGCGAGATCCTGGGCGACGCGGACGTCACGCTCGACGCCGTGATCCAGCTGCAGGTGCCGGAGGACGTCGTCGTCGCGCGGCTCATGTCGCGCGGCCGCGCGGACGACACCGAAGAGGTCATCCGCCGCCGTCAGCAGATCTACGTGTCGGACACCGCGCCGCTGCTGGAGTACTACGCCGACATCCTGGTGACCGTCGACGGTGTCGGCAGCGTCGAGGAGATCTCCGGCCGGGTGCTGAAAGCGCTGCGCGACCGCACGTGAACCTCGGAGGATTGCGTGTTCTGCAAGTGCTCCGCCGTGGGCGCATGATCGAAGTCAAGACCCCGGACGAGCTGCAGGCGATGCGGGCCGCGGGCCTCGTCGTCGCCCGCACGCTCGCGGCGGTCCGCGCCGCGGCGAAGCCCGGTGTCAGCACGGCCGAGCTCGACGAGCTGGCCGAGCAGACGATCCGGGACGCCGGCGCGGTGCCGTCGTTCAAGGGCTACCACGGGTTCCCGGCGTCGATCTGCGCGTCGGTGAACGAGCAGATCGTGCACGGCATCCCGGCGAAGACCCAGGTGCTGGCCGACGGCGACATCATCTCCGTCGACTGCGGCGCCATCCTCGACGGCTGGCACGGCGACTCCGCCGTCACGCTGGCCATCGGCAAGGTCTCCGACGCCGACCTGGCGCTGTCCGCGGCGACCGAGGCGGCGATGTGGGCCGGCATCGAGGCGGTCAGCGCCGGCGGCCGGCTCACCGACATCTCCCACGCCGTCCAGTCCGCCGCCGAGCGCGCGGGCCGCGACGACGGCATCGAGTACGGGATGATCGTCGAGTACGGCGGCCACGGCATCGGCCGCCAGATGCACATGGACCCGTTCCTGCCGAACGTCGGCAAGCCCGGCAAGGGCCCCCGGCTCAAGCCCGGCATGGCCCTGGCGATCGAGCCGATGCTCACCGGCGGCGGCGGCGAGACCCGCGAGCTGGACGACGGCTGGACGGTCGTCACGGCCGACGGCTCCCGCGCGGCCCACTGGGAGCACACCGTCGCGATCACCGAAGACGGTCCCTGGGTGCTGACGGCCCCGGGAGACGCCTGACCTGCGCAAACGCCCTCGTGAGTGGTAAGGCGTGTTCTAACCCGCTTTACCACTCACGACCGCTGTCGCCCGTTCACCTACCATGGTCACCCCCGGTTTGGGGGTCGCGACACGACCTGCGTACACTGTCAAGTCGGCGCACTTATCGCGCCCGGATCCTGCGCGCTCGTGAATTCACGGTCTAGGGAGCCGGGCACCAGTGTGCCACGCAACACCCGACCCAGCACTAGTGCTCGAGTTGATCAAGTGTGGCGACAGACGATACCGACAGGGAAATGCGGAGGACATGGCGAAGAAAGACGGGGCCATCGAGGTCGAAGGCCGCGTAGTCGAGCCGCTCCCCAACGCGATGTTCCGCGTCGAGTTGGAGAACGGTCACAAGGTCCTGGCTCACATCAGCGGCAAGATGCGGCAGCACTACATCCGCATCCTGCCGGAGGACAGGGTTGTCGTGGAGCTTTCGCCCTACGACCTCTCTCGTGGTCGCATCGTCTACCGCTACAAGTGATCACGAAGAGCAGCTAACAAGCAGGAGCAGAAGACGTGAAGGTTCAGCCGAGCGTCAAGAAGATCTGCGACAAGTGCAAGGTGATCCGCCGTCACGGCCGGATCATGGTGATCTGCGAGAACCTGCGGCACAAGCAGCGGCAGGGCTGATCACAGCACTCGACCAGAGTGGATTGACGGCTACACAACCTCCCCGCACCTGCCGGGCCACGCGAGTGGTCCGGTTCACCCCCGGGCTTCAGGCCGGGGCTGGGACACCCGAGGCGCAAGCCGAGGGCACGACAGGCGAGTCGGTCCCGGAACCGGACGGGGAGCAGACCTGAAGAAGAAACCGAAGAAGGAGCATCAGCGCCAATGGCACGACTCGCTGGCGTAGACCTCCCCCGCGAAAAGCGGTTGGAGATCGCGCTTACCTACATCTACGGCATCGGCCGTACCCGCTCGAAGCAGCTCATCAAGGCTGCCGAGCTCAACGCGGACACCCGCGTCAAGGACCTCAGCGATGACGACCTCGCGAAGCTGCGTACGTACATCGAAGAGAACTTCAAGGTCGAGGGTGACCTTCGCCGTGAGGTGAACGCCGACATCCGTCGGAAGATCGAGATCGGGTGCTACGAGGGCCTTCGCTGGCGCCGCGGACTTCCCGTCCGTGGTCAGCGCACCAAGACGAACGCCCGCACCCGCAAGGGTCCGAAGAAGACGGTCGCCGGCAAGAAGAAGGCTGGCAAGAAGTGAGCGTCCAGGGCAAGAAGGTCGTGCAGATGGGTGGCGTTCAGCGCCGCGGCTCGGCTTGTGTCTCGCCCAAGGCGCTCTACGCCCGCCCGATGGCGCTCCGCAACCTGTACACCGACGCCGGTTCGATCATCCGGCGCGGCCAGGCCGAAGCGGTCGCCGCTCACCAAGAGAACGCGCGCTAACAGGAGAACCCTCAGAACATGCCACCGAAGTCTCGTACTGCGGCCGGGGCCAAGAAGGTCCGCCGCAAGGAAAAGAAGAATGTCGCGCACGGTCACGCGCACATCAAGAGCACCTTCAACAACACCATCGTCTCAATCACGGACCCGACCGGTGCCGTGATCGCGTGGGCGTCGAGTGGGCACGTGGGCTTCAAGGGCTCCCGCAAGTCCACCCCGTTCGCCGCGCAGATGGCCGCCGAGAACGCTGCCCGCAAGGCCGCCGAGCACGGCATGAAGAAGGTCGACGTCTTCGTGAAGGGCCCGGGTTCGGGCCGCGAGACGGCGATCCGCTCGCTGCAGGCGGCCGGCCTCGAGGTCGGCACCATCCAGGACGTGACCCCGCAGCCTCACAACGGCTGCCGCCCGCCCAAGCGGCGCCGGGTCTGAGGAACGGGGAGGAGTAAGAAGAAATGGCTCGTTACACCGGCCCCGCGACGCGTATTTCGCGTCGCCTCAAGGTTGACCTCATCGGCGGCGACCAGGCTTTCGAGCGTCGCCCCTACCCGCCGGGCCAGCACGGCCGCGGGCGCATCAAGGAGTCCGAGTACCTCCTGCAGTCGCAGGAGAAGCAGAAGGCTCGCTACACCTACGGCGTGCTCGAGCGCCAGTTCGTCCGGTACTACAAGGAAGCCGTCCGGCGTCCCGGCAAGACCGGTGAGAACCTGCTGCAGATCCTCGAGTCCCGCCTGGACAACGTGATCTACCGCGCCGGCATCGCCCGCACCCGCCGTCAGGCGCGTCAGCTGGTGAGCCACGGCCACTTCCTGGTCAACGGCCAGAAGGTGAACGTCCCGTCGTTCCAGGTCACCAAGTGGGACATCATCGACGTGCGGCCGAAGTCCATGGGCATGCTGCCGTTCGTGGCGGCGAAGGAGTCCTTCGGCGACCGCCCGATCCCGGCGTGGCTGCAGGTCGTCCAGTCCAACCTCCGCGTGCTGGTCCACCAGCTCCCGGAGCGTGCGCAGATCGACGTTCCGGTTCAGGAACAGCTGATCGTCGAGCTCTACTCGAAGTAGTCCGGCACCGTCGGACGCAGGGCGGCGGCGCCCACAGTGCGCCGCCGCCGCGCCATCCCTTCGACGTCATATGGCGGGCGTCGTCTGGAAAGGAACTAGGAAGAAATGCTGATTTCCCAGCGGCCGGCTCTCGGCGAAGAGACGGTCAACGAGACCCGCTCCCGGTTCACCATCGAACCGCTGGAGCCCGGCTTCGGCTACACGCTCGGCAACTCGCTGCGGCGCACGCTGCTGTCGTCCATCCCGGGCGCGGCCGTGACGAGCATCCGCATCGACGGCGTGCTGCACGAATTCACCACCGTTCCCGGGGTGAAGGAAGACGTCACCGACATCATCCTGAACCTCAAGGAGCTCGTGGTGTCCTCGGAAGAGGACGAGCCGGTCACCATGTACCTGCGCAAGCAGGGCCCGGGTGAGGTCACGGCGGCCGACATCGTGCCGCCGGCGGGTGTCACCGTGCACAACCCGGATCTGCACATCGCGTCGCTGAACGGCAAGGGCAAGCTCGAGATCGAGCTCGTCGTCGAGCGCGGCCGCGGTTACGTTCCGGCCCTGCAGAACAAGCAGGCGGGCGCGGAGATCGGCCGGATCCCGGTCGACTCGATCTACTCGCCGGTGCTCAAGGTGACCTACAAGGTCGAGGCCACCCGTGTCGAGCAGCGCACCGACTTCGACAAGCTGATCCTGGACGTCGAGACCAAGCCGTCGATCACGCCGCGCGACGCGGTCGCGTCGGCCGGCAAGACGCTGGTGGAGCTGTTCGGTCTCGCCCGCGAGCTGAACGTCGACGCCGAGGGCATCGAGATCGGCCCGTCGCCGCAGGAGGCGGACACCATCGCCGCCTACGCGATGCCGATCGAGGACCTGGACCTCACCGTCCGGTCGTACAACTGCCTCAAGCGCGAGGGCATCCACACGGTGGGCGAGCTCGTCTCGCGCAGCGAGGCGGACCTGCTCGACATCCGCAACTTCGGCGCCAAGTCGATCGACGAGGTCAAGCTCAAGCTCGTCGGTCTCGGCCTCGCGCTGAAGGACAGCCCGCCCGGGTTCGACCCGACCGCGGCGGCCGCCAGCTACGACGGCGAAGGCTGGTCGGAGGGTGTCGGTGGCATCGCCGACGGGATTTCGGACGGCCACGACGATGGCCAGGACTACGCAGAGACCGAGCAGCTCTGAGGCTCTGTGCCCGGACGCTGTGAGCTGAACTAGGAGAACCAATGCCCACCCCTACCAAGGGAGCCCGGCTCGGCGGGTCGTCCGCGCACGAGCGGCTGATCCTGGCCAACTTGGCCACGCAGCTGTTCGAGCACGGCAAGATCACGACCACCGAGGCGAAGGCCCGCCGGGTCCGCCCGCTGGCCGAGAAGCTGATCACCAAGGCGAAGCGGGGCGACCTGCACAACCGTCGTCAGGTGCAGAAGGTCGTCCGTGACAAGGACGTCCTGCACAAGCTGTTCGCCGAGATCGGTCCGCACTTCGCGGAGCGTGCGGGTGGCTACACCCGGATCACCAAGACGATGCCGCGCAAGGGCGACAACGCCGCCATGGCCGTCATCGAGCTGGTGGCCGAGAAGACGGTGACTTCGGAAGCCGAGCGCGCTCGCAAGACGAAGTTCGCGAAGGACGAGAAGGCCGCCGCCCCGGCTGCTGCCGAGGAGACCTCGACCGAAGAGACCACCGAGGCGCCCGCCGCCGAGGAGGCCAAGGCTGAGGACACCGCCGCGGAGACCGAGGCTCCGGCTTCGGACGACGCGGATGCCAAGAAGGACTGACGTCCTGACGGCCGCTTCGACACCGGACGAGCCCGCCACTCCCCCCGGGGAGGGCGGGCTCGTTCGTCTGCGCCTGGACGTCTCCTACGACGGCACGGACTTCTCGGGCTGGGCCCGCCAGCCGGGCCGCCGCACGGTCCAGGGCCTCTTGGAGGAGGCGCTGCAGAAGCAGCCGCCGGGGGCGTCGGTGCCGAAGTCCGTCGTCGTGGCGGGCCGCACGGACGCCGGTGTGCACGCGACGGGCCAGGTGGTGCACGTCGACGTGGTGCCCCTCTCGTCGCCTTCGGGCCGGATCCCGGTGTCCCCGGAAGGCATCCCGGACCTGACGCGCATGACAGGCCGCTGGAACCGCCTGCTGCCGGGCGACGTGCGCGTGCTGGGCGCCCGGGTCGCTCCCGAGGGTTTCGACGCCCGGTTCTCGGCGATCCGCCGGCACTACCGCTACCGGGTCTCGGACGCGCCGTGGGGCGTGGACCCGCTGCGCCGTCACGACACGCTGGCCTGGAACCGTCCACTGTCGACGGACGCGATGAACGCGGCGGCGACGGACCTGCTGGGCCTGCACGACTTCGCGGCGTACTGCAAGCAGCGCGACACGGGCACGACGATCCGCGAGCTACAGCGCCTGGAGTGGGCGCGGGTCGACGACCACCTGCTGGAAGTCCGCGTCTCGGCGGACGCGTTCTGCCACTCGATGGTCCGCAGCCTGGTCGGCGTGCTCCTCCTGGTCGGCGACGGCCGCCGCACCGACGCGTGGCCGTCGAAGGTCCTGGAGAGCGGCATCCGCGACAGCGCGGTCGCCCCGGCCCACGGCTTGACGCTGCTGGGCGTCGACTACCCGCCGGACGACGAGCTGGCCGCCCGCGCCGAGCAGACCCGCAACATCCGCACGTCCCCGGCCCCTCGTGAGTGGTAAGGAGGGTTAGAACCCTCCTTACCACTCACGACAGCCGGGGCCGAGGTCAGTCGCCGCGGCGGACCGGGCCGAGGAGCTGCTGTTCCTTGCCCGTCGTGACCAGCCTCAGCGGCCGCCAGAGGTTGCGGCCGAGGGCCACCACCTGGTCGTCCTTCAACGTCGTCAGCTGGCGCATCATCTGGGGCGGCAGGCGCCAGATGCGGGCCGCCAGCTCGGCTTGGCCGGCCGGGAGGCGCTGCATCAGCACCAGGTCCGCCGCGTTGGCCGTCGCGCCCGCCTGCGGGTGCAGGTACGGGAGCACGTAGACCGTCGTCTGCCAGGGCGAGCGAGGCGGGAACAGGTCCTGCGGTGTCGGGCCGCCGTCGGTCACCACCAGCAGCGGGGCGTCCTCCGACGGCCGCGGCAGCTCGACCGGGGACAGCCGGCGGATCTGCACCAGCGGAGACGGCCGTCCGTCGCGGCTGCCCGCCGCGCGGGACAGGACCTGCCACTCCGTCGGGCGACCGGTCGCGACCACGACCCACGCCCCGACCGCCATCGCCCGCATGGCCACCTGGCGGGCCAGGTACAGCCCGCCCACCAGCACGATCCGGGTGGGCGTCGAGCGCAGCGCCGAGATGGTCAGCGGCTCGCCCTTGAGGCCGGAGCCGAGGACGATGCCGCCGCGGTCGCCCGAGGGGCTGATCGCGTCGAGCAGCGCGGGGTCCACCGTGAACTCCGGTGCCACGCCGCCGTTCTGCCCGGCGTCACGGACGCGCGAACTCATGCTGTGCCTCCGATCGGCAACGTCGCGGCGAGCGCGGACACCTGCAGCCCGCGCAGCGGCGTCAGGTCCACCCCGAGCCGTTCGGACAGGTTCTGCAGCCGCTGGTCGGCGGCGTCGAGCTCACGCGGGTTCCGCGCGCTCAGCCGGACCACGCCGCGCAGGCCGATCTTGCCCTCGTCGGACGCCGGGGAGATCGACATCGCCAGCGTCGCCGACAGCGCGCGGACGCTCGTCAGCGCGTTGAGGCTGCTGGTGACCTTGCCCTTCGGCCAGCCGGTGATGGCGTAGCTCGCGTGCCCGATGCCGGCCGCGGTCACGCCGGACCAGCGTTCCTGCAGCGTCACCTTGGTGGGCGAACCGGCGACGGAGGTCAGCTCCGCGGCCGAGATGCTCGCCCGCAGCAGCTCGTCCGGGTCGAGCGGCCGCGTCGGCACGCCCTGCGACTCCAGCGCGTTGCGCACCCGCGAGAGCGCGCCGATCAGCGCGCGGTGGGCGCCGACGACGCCGCCGCCGCGTTCCCGGATCGCCGCCGGGCACCGCCGCGGGTCGAGCCGGATCGCCACCCACGTCGTCCGCCGGGCCGCCGCAGGCAGCGGGCCCAGGACCTCCATGTAGGAGCTCAGCGCCGGCGAGTCCGACGGCAGCGCGGCGCTGCCCGGGTAGCAGTGCCAGATCATCTGGATCGAGTCGAGGACCACCCCGCGGTCCTCGAGGCAGGGCGCCAGCGCCGACAGCGGCAGGCTCGGCGCGCCGTCGGCCTGGGTGATCAGCGCCGGGGCCGGCTCGACGAGCAGCACCGCCGTCCACGTGCCGTCGTTCCAGGCGAGCCCGACCTGCTGCCGTTCGTGGTCGACGCCGTGCGCGACGACGAGGTCCGGCACGGCGATGCGCAGCAGGTTCACGCGCGCGTCGTCGGGGCCGGTGACCGTGGTCTCCTCGGCGGTCATGGCTTCGACGGTGCTCGGCGGCAGCGGCTCGGCGACCCGGTCGTGCGAACGGAAGGTGTAGCGCAGCGTCAGGCCGACCCACTGGGTGAACCAGCGGCCGCGCCAGCGCAGCAGCGCGACGATGAGGGCGAAGCCGACGATGCCGACGCCGACCCACTTCAGCTTCATGTCGATGGCGAGCAGCACCAGGCCGATCGCGAGGCCGACTTCGAGCACGACGAGGTTGGCCACGGGCAGCGGGCCGAGGGTGACGCCGGCGGACCGCCGCCGCGCCGGCGGAGCCACCCGGGCCGGGCCGGGCGGGGGAGTGGCGGGACCGCTGTCGTCGGGCCCCTGCGGGCCACCGGGACCGCCGCCGGGGCCGCCGGGTCCACCGCCGCCGGGACCGCCGGGACCGCCAGGACCTCCGCCACCGGGACCACCCGGGCCGCCGGGACCGCCGCCGCCGGGACCACCAGGACCACCGCCGCCGGGACCACCGGGACCACCGCCGCCACCCGGGCCACTACCGCCGGGACCGCCAGGACCGCCGCCACCAGGTCCACCGGGCCCACTCGGGCCACCGGGGCCGCCAGGGCCGCCCGGACGTCCGCCGGGGCCACCCGGGCCGGGACCGGGGCCGCCGGGACCGCGCGGAGGCAGTCCGGGGCCACCAGGTACGCCGCCGGGTCCGCCCGGGCCACCGGGCACCCCGCCGGGGCCGCCGGGAACGCCACCGGGTCCACCGGGACCGCCCGGTCTGCCCGGCCGCGGCGGCGGGCCCGGCGGACGGCCACCGGGCGGCGGGGGCCCGGGCGGGCCAGGCGGACGTGGAGGAGTGGTGACGGACATCCGCGCTTTCTCTTCCCCTCGTGCTTGCTGCGTACCCGGAAGCCGGGTCCCGGGGTGCCCGACACTAGCTTGAGTTGGTAGAAACCCCACACCAGACGGTCCCCGTACGGCTATCCTGCGGAACCGTACCGCGACGGGGAGAGCTGTAGGTCGAGAATGCCATCAACACCCACGACTAAGTCTCAGGTCCAGGCGTATCAGTTCGTCCTGCGGCGGATGCAGTCGGCGCTGGTCCGGCGGGATGCCGTGATGCTGCACGACCCGATGCGCACCCACACGCGGGCCACGATCGTGGGGGTGGTGCTGGGCGCGCTCGGCATGATCGTCTTCGTCGTCTGGGGCCTGCTCAGCCCGGCGCCGTCGGTGCCCGAGGCCGGGAACATCGTGATCGGCGAGCAGTCCGGCACGGTCTACGTCGTGACGGGCAACCCGAAGAAGCTGATCCCGACGTTCAACCTCGCGTCGGCCCGGCTTCTCCTGCTGGCCCAGCAGAAGTCACCGGGCGCGGGGGCGGGCGGCGCGACCGCGGCTCCCGCTCCGGCTCCGGCGAGCCCGGCGAGTGTGAAGAATCCCACGGTCGTTTCCGACGAGCAGCTGAAGGACATTCCGCGCGACAAACTGACCGGAATTCCGGACGGTCCGCAGCTGATCCCGACGGATTCCCAGCGAATTTCCGCGAATTGGGCCGTGTGCGACCAGGTTCAGCTCGACACGTCGCTGCCGAACCCCGACACGGGCCGCACCAACACCTACGTTTTCGGCGGGATCGCGCCGAGCGGCCTCGGCACCGAGCTGGGCGAGAACGAGGCGCTGCTGGCGAAGGCCGACAACGGGAAGACCTACCTCGTCTACCGGCTGCCGAGCTCCCGGAACCGGCCGAACGCCAACACCGTGCGCGCCGAGATCGACGTCGACAACCCGAACGACGCCGTCCGGACGGCGCTGCAGCTGCCGCCGTCGCCGCGGAAGATCACGCAGGGCCTGCTCAACGCGATCCCCGAGGTCGCGAAGCTGTCGCCGCCGAAGATCCCGAGCGGCCAGGCCCCGGCGGACTTCGACGGCCTGACCTCGGGCGACGTCTTCGCCACGCAGCAGGCCGGCCAGCGTGAGCTGAACTACTGGGCGATCACGCCGACCGGCATCCAGCGGGTGTCCAACGCCGTCGCCGACATCATCCGCGTCGCGAAGAACGGCAGCTCCAGCAGCATCCAGACGCTGGGCCTGGACAAGCTCGCCGGCGTGAAGACCCTGCAGCCGAACGACCCGGACTACATCCCGGTCGACGACTTCCCGCGTTCGGTGCCGACGATCCTTGACGCGACGAAGAACTCCTCGGTCGCGTGCCTGGGCTGGTCGCTGGTCGGCTCCGGCCCGGACCAGGACGGCCACACCTCGGTGTACGTCGACACGCAGCTGCCCGGCCAGAAGAGCACCGGCGAGAAGTTCACCCCGATGGCCGTGACGACGCCGGGCCCGAACCGGGTGCCGCTCAACGGCTTCTACCTCAAGCCCGGGTTCGCCGCGGTCGTCCAGTCCGCCACCGGCAAGGCCAGCTTCGGCAAGGGCGCGATCCAGCTGATCTCCGACCGGGGCGTCCGCTACAGCGTCCCGGACGCGCAGACCGCGGACGCGATCGGCCTGAACAACCGGCAGCCCGCGCCCGAGTCGATCATCGGGCTGCTGCCGACCGGGGCGTCGCTGAACACCCAGGACGTGCTGCGGCAGTTCGACGCGGTGCCGATCGACCCGAACGCCGGCGCGTTCCCCACGACCCAGCAGCCGGCGAACTGAGCGGAACCGCCGGGCCGCGGCGGACGTCCCACGCTCGAAGGTCCTTTTCGCGAGCGGAGGTGCCGTGGCCGGCTTGAAGATGGACGGCGTCGTCGTCGCCCGGTACGCCGAGACGGCCGAGGCCGCCGCGGACGACCTGGACGCGGCGGCGGCCGAGGTCGGCGGCGACGTCACCGGGGAGTCCTACGGGACGCTGGGGGCGCAGATCGGCGTCGGGGAGTCGTACGGCCGCGCGGCGGGGGCGTTGCGGCGTCAGCTGGCCGACGGAGCCGAGGCGCTGCGCTCGGCCGCGGAGGCGCTGCGGCAGGTGACGGTCCGCCACGGCGGCCAGGACGCCGAAGCCGCGGAGCTGATCAAGCGGGCCGGAAGGCTCGACGGATGACGTTCGCCGAGCCGGAGGCGTCCACGGACTCCATCCCGCACCCGCTCGCGAAGCGGGCCGCCGCCCCGGTGGTCACCGCGCCCGCGGTCGCGTTCGCCCCGGACGCGGACGGCGCCGGGATTGCCGCCACCGCCGAGCCCTACCTGGCCTACCTCACCGAGGTGTCCGGCCGGCTCGGGCTGATCGACCCGGTGGAAACGTACTTCCGCCCGCTGCTCGGCCGCTGGGGCGACCTCGGCGCCGAAGCCGGCCGCTTGCGCGCGGCCGCCGCGGCGGCGGCCGAGGTGTCCGCCCGCCTCGAAGACCACCTGGGCCGGCTCGACGCCGGCTGGGAGGGCCGAGACGCCGACGCGTTCGTCGGGTACATCCGGGAGATCGGCGCCGCGGGCGGCGACCTCCGCGAGGCGCTCACGACGCTCGCGGACGCCCTCGACGACCTGGTGACCACCCTGCGCCACCTGGTCGTCGACCTCGCCGATGTTTTGGTCGGCGCAGCGGACCTGATCTCCGAGACGATGATGCTGCCCAGCGGCGGCACCAAGCGCGCCCGGGCACAGCTGACGGAGACCCAGGACGCGGCGAAGGCGCTGTACGAGACGGCGCGAGACGTCCTGGAGGCGTTCGACCGGTTGTGCAACGGCATCGACGACCCCGACGCGGCCACGCGCAGCATCGAGATCGCACACCGCTACCCGGAGGAGCGCTTCCGCCTGCACGAGCCGGAACCCACCACCCCCGCCCCACCTCCGGCCGAGCCCAACTCCGACTCCGAACCCAACTCCGACTCCGACGCGGTCACGACACCGTCGTCGGCGAGCGGCGATCCGGCGGAGCCGAAGCACACCGGCGCCGGCACGCCGGACGCGGCCCAGCCCGTGGAGCCGGCACCCCAGCCGGCCCCGGACAGCGCCGCGAGCCACAGCGCGTCCGGGATGCCGATGATGCCGATGATGGGCTTCGGCGCGTTCGGCGGAGGCGGTGGCGGCGGCCGCCGCCAGTCGAAGACCCGCCCGACGACGAAGCCGTCGGAGCTGCTGGGCGAGCCCGATCTGGTGGCCCCGCCGGTGATCGGCGAGGACGAAAACCCCCAGCCGAAGAAGCCCCCGGCCCCGCCCGCGAAGTGACGGAACCGGCATCACGCGTGCCCGGTCGAGCACGGGTATCGCCGGACTACTCGGGGCGGTTGCGGCGGATCGTGCGCATCACGAACAGGGTGATCAGCAACGCCACCAGGCCGCCGCCCGTTCCGGCGAGCGCCACGATCACCGGGGTCGGGCTGCGGTCGTTGGCCGGCGGGAGCTGGGCCATCTGCGGGCCCGGGATCGGCGCCGGGTTCCCCACTTCCGACGGCAGGCTCTGGGTCAGCGCCGCCACCGGGTCGATGACGCCGTAGCCGACGAAGTTGTCGCGGCCGCCCGGTGCCGCCGGGTGCTGGGCCGTCTCCTTGATCCGGTTGATGATGCCCTTCGCGTCCAGCTGCGGGTACTTGGCCTTGACCAGGGCCGCGAGCCCGGCGACGTACGGCGCCGCGAAGCTCGTCCCCTGGATCGGGCTGGCCTTGTCGCCGTTCTCGAACGTGAGGTTCGCCAAGCCGTCGGAGCCTTCGGCGGGGTCGAGCGACATGATCTGCGTCCCTGGCGCCGCTACGCCGACCCACGGGCCGTGCACGCTGAACGGGGCCACGCTGCCGGTCTCGTCGATCGCCCCGACGGACAGCACGTCGTCGGCGAACCACGGCGGCGTCACGATCGTATTCGGCTTCCGCGCGTCCGGCTGGTCGTTCTGCGGGCAGGTGTCCGTCGCGTTGCCCGCGGCGGCGATGATCACGACACCCCGCTGCGCGGCGAAGTGGGCAGCGGCCTGGACCTGCTGCTCGCCTTCGGTGATCGAGCCGGTGGCCGGGCGGCAGTTGTCGACCGACATGTTGATGATGTCGGCTTCGTTGCGCTCGGCGATGCCGCGGATGATTTCGGCCAGCGTCTTCAACGTCCCCGCGGTGCCGGCCTTCTCCAGCTGGCGCCCGCCGTTGGTCTGTCCCGGAGACGTCCGGTCGCCTTCGCCGCTGCCGCCCCCGCCGCCCGGCGGCGGGCTGGTGCTCGACGACGGCGGCGGCGTGCCCCCGCTGCTGCTCGCCGGCGGGGTCGGGGTCGAGGTGTCGGGCTCGTAGTTCTCGCTCAGCTGGCGGTAGGACACGATCGTCGCGTCCGGGGCGACCCCGATGAACCCGACCTCCGGGTTGTCGGGCTTGCCCGCGATGATGCCGGCGACCTCGGTGCCGTGGCCGTCGCAGTCTTCGAGGCCCTCGGGCTTCCCGTCCGGCTTCGCGACGTAGTCGCCGCCGGACTTGACCCGGTTCTGGAACCACGGGTGCTGGGTCACGCCGGTGTCGACGACCGCCACCCGCACGGTGCCCCCGGCGCTGCCGGTGGCCGCTTTGACGATCTCCTGCGCCTTGCCGATCTGCAGGTAGTCCTGGCCCCACGGCCGGTTCTTCAGCACGATGTCCCGGCCGAGCGTGCTGCGCTGGACGCAGGCCTTCGACTTCTTGTACTTCTTGTCCGGCTGCCGGGAATCCGGGATCAGCTTGCTGTCGTCGACCGGCGGCGGCGTCGCGAAGTAGCCGTCGGCCGGGGCGGCCTGGGCGTGGGCCGGCACCGCGCCCGCGACCGTGGCCAGAACGCCGATCGTGCCGGCGAGCAGGGCCGTCGTGGTGCGCCGGGCCGAGCCCAGGGGGCGTCCTGCTGACATCCGAGATTCACCCGACCCGGTCACTTGAAGTTCAGGTGCCGCAGGGTGGTGTAGAGGTCCATCACACCGAGGGCTAGGGGCAGCACGGAGGCGATGCAGATCGCTTCGATGATCTCCACCGTGCGCCGCAGCGGCGGCGAGAACCGCTGGTTCGGGAAGATCACGCCGACGACGAGCGCGCCCGCGGCGAGCAGGATCAGCAGGCCGAAGACGTAGAGCAGGCGGTTCTGGGCGCTCGCCGAGACCAGCCAGCCGACGGCGATCCCGGTGGCCGAGACCAGGCCCGTGGTGAGCAGGGCGATCGCCTGGCTGCCGTTGGCGTACGCGCGGGCGCGCAGCAGCAGCACGAGCGTCGCGACGACGCCGAGGATGATCCCGAACGCGCCGGGCGCGGTCGCCGCGATGATCGCCGAGACGGCCACCGTGGCACCGCAGCCGACCATCAGGCCGGTCATGTAGTTGTGCGCGATCGCCGTGCGACGCTCGATCGCCCGGTAGTCGGGGAAGCCGGAGTCTTCCTTCAGCTCTTCGGCGTTGCTCGGCACGTGCGGCAGCGGCAGCTTCGCGAGCCAGATGGTGGCGCGCGGGAGGATCGAGATGCAGGCGAGGGCGACCGCGACGGTGCCGGCCGCGATCCCGGGCGCCGGGTGCGCGACGAGCGTGCCGAACAGGAAGGCCAGCGCGCCGAACGTGCCCGCGGTGGCCGCGGCGATGAACGTCGTGATGCCGGCGCCGATGACCATGATGCACACCGAGGCGACGATGATCACCAGGACCGCGCCGAGCAGCAGGTTCGCCCGCAGCGACAGCCCGGGCACGATGTAGAAGCCGCTGACGAAGGCCAGCGGCAGCCCGCCCGCCGCGGCGATCAGCACGCCGGTGGGTTCGGCCTGGTAGCCCTTGGCGAGCGTGGCGCCGACCGCGACGCAGGCGATGGCGCCGATGCCGCCGGCGATGGCCGCGCCCAGCGCGCTGCCGCCGTAGAAGGAGCCGCTCATGAACAGCGCGACGGCGGCGGCGAACAGCGCCAGCCCGCCCGCGACGTGCCCGAACCGGTTCGCGGTTTCCTTGGTCCAGGGGCGGAAGCTGTCGGGGGAGGACTCGGCGATGGCGTCGACGACGTCGTCGTACAGCGGCGGCGGCGGGTTTTCGTTGCGCTTGCGCAGCTGGAGCAGCTCACCGTCGACGACGCCGAGCGAGGCCAGCGTGCGGCTCGGGTCGAGCGGGGCGTCCCCGAGCTTCGCCAGCGCCCAGCCGCCGTGGCGGGCCCCGCCGTCGGGCGCGGTTTCCTTGGCCATGTCCAGCAGCATCGGCAGCAGATCGGCCACCGCGACGTCGGCGGGCAGCGCCACGTCGATCCGGGTGGACGGTGCGACGACCGTCACCCTGCTGAAAACTGTCGTGCCCGTAGCCACTGCACTGCCCCCGCTCTGATGAGACGTCTCCCGGGGGAACTTATACCGAAGCCGCCCGCGGGCATCATCGAACGTCCGAAATTCACCGGCTGCCGCAGCTCAGGGCCGCCGAACCGCCATTACTGTCGGTGCCGGGCCGTACACTGTCCTCACGACGATCGGGCAGCGTTCCCGGGCGGTTCCGGCATCCGGCGGAATTCCACGAGGGCGTTCGATAGGTTGGTCGCGCACCGACGCGGTGGCCGCCATCGTCGAGTTTGAATGAGGGGTCCTTCGATGAGCACGCTGCAGTTCAAGAAGTCGCCGCGGCTGGCCGCACCGCGGCCGCCGGGCGGTGAGGTGCACCTCGAGCCGCCGCCCGAGGTACCCCGGGTGATCCCCGGGAACATCGTGATGAAGGCGCTTCCGGTCGTCATGATCGTCGCGTCGCTCGGGATGATGGTCTTCATGTTCCAGGCCAGCAACCGGAACCCGATGATGATGGCCATGGGCGGCATGATGGTCGTCGGGACGCTCGGGATGATGGCCGGCGGTGGCGGCAAGGGCGGCGGCGCCAAGCGCGCGGAGATGGACGAGGACCGCAAGGACTACCTGCGTTACCTGGGCCAGATGCGTGACCGCGCCCGCGAGGCCATGGTCGACCAGCGCGCCGCCCTGGAATGGGTGCACCCGGACCCGCAGTCGCTGTGGTCGCTGGCCGCCAGCCGCCGGATGTGGGAACGCCGGCAGAACGACCAGGACTTCCTGCACCTGCGCGTCGGGCGCAGTTCACACCGGCTCGCCACGCGGCTGGTCCCGCCCCAGACCGGCCCCGTCGACGAGCTGGAACCGATCGCCACCCTCGCGCTGCGCCGGTTCGTGCGCGCGCACTCGATCGTGCCGGACCTGCCGACCCAGATCACCCTCCGCGGGTTCGCCGCGGTCAGCATGCAGGGCGACCGCGCGCTGACCCGGGGCCTCACCCGCGCCATGCTCGCGCAGCTCGTTTCCTTCCACAGCCCCGACGACGTGCTGATCGCGGTCGCCACCGCGGGTCGCGCGAAGGAGGAGTGGGAGTGGGCGAAGTGGCTGCCGCACGTCCAGCACCCCACGCTGTCCGACGGCATCGGCCAGCTCCGCATGATGGCCGGCTCGCTGGCCCAGATCGAAGACTGGCTCGACGAAGAACTGCGTGACCGCCAGCGCTTCTCCCGCAACGCCACGCCGGCGCCGGACCAGCCGCACGTCGTGATCATCATCGACGACGCCGAGGTCACCCGCGAAGAGCAGATCGTCCTGGAAGAGGGCCTGGTCGGCGTCACGCTGATCGACCTGTCCGACTCCCTCGGCAACCTCGCCGCCCGCCGCGGCCTCCGGCTGGTCGTCGAGCCCGAGAGGCTGGGCGCGCGCAGCGCCGGCGGTGTCGAGTGGTTCGGCCGCCCGGACACCCTCAGCCTGGTCGAGACCGAGTCGCTGGCCCGGCTCATCTCGCCGTACCGCGTCGGCGGCGCCGCGGGCCAGGACGTCGGCGACGAAGAGCCGCTGCTGTCCAACCCGTCGCTGCTGGAGCTGCTCGGCATCCCCGGCGACCCGATGACCTTCGACGTCCAGCAGGCGTGGCGGCCGCGGCCGATCCGCGACCGCTACCGCGTCCCGTTCGGCGTCGGCGAGTACGGCCAGCCGGTCGAGCTGGACATCAAGGAAGCCGCCGCCGAGGGCATGGGGCCGCACGGCCTCTGCATCGGCGCCACCGGTTCCGGCAAGTCGGAGTTCCTCCGCACGCTGGTGCTGGGCCTGCTGGCGACGCACTCGTCGAGCACGCTGAACTTCGTCCTCGTCGACTTCAAGGGTGGCGCGACGTTCCTCGGCCTCGACAAGGCCCCGCACGTCTCCGCGGTCATCACCAACCTCGCGGACGAGGTCACCCTGGTCGACCGCATGAAGGACGCGCTGGCCGGCGAGATGAACCGGCGGCAGGAAGCGCTGAAGAACGGCGGCAACTTCAAGAACGTCTGGGAATACGAGAAGGCGCGTGAAAACGGCGCGGACCTCGACCCGCTGCCTGCCCTCTTCATCGTCTGCGACGAGTTCTCCGAGCTGCTGAGCGCGAAGCCGGACTTCATCGACCTGTTCGTCGCCATCGGCCGGCTGGGCCGGTCGCTGCAGATGCACATGCTGCTCGCCTCGCAGCGCCTCGAAGAGGGCAAGCTGCGCGGTCTCGACTCGCACCTGTCGTACCGGATCGGCCTCAAGACGTTCTCGGCGGCGGAATCCCGCGCCGCGATCGGCGTGCCGGACGCGTTCGAGCTGCCGTCGGTCCCCGGTGGTGGCTACCTCAAGTACGACACCTCGACGCTGGTGCGGTTCAAGGCGTCCTACGTCTCGGGCCCGTACCGGCCGGCCGGTCTCAAGGTGGCCGGCCCCGCGGCGACCGTGGTCCGCGCGGACAAGCGGCCGCAGCTGTTCGTCCCGGACTTCGTCGAGCTGCCGAAGGAGCCGGAGCCGCAGCAGATCGAGGCGCCGGTCCAGCAGCAGCCGCAGTCCGAAGAGGCGGTCGAACCCAGCGAGCTCGACGTCATCGTCTCGCGCCTGGTGGGCCAGGGCCCGCCGGCGCACGAGGTGTGGCTGCCGCCGCTGAAGGACCCGAACTCGCTCGACACGCTGCTGCCCAACCTGAACCCGACCGACGACCGCGGCCTCTCCCCGGTGGGCTACTTCGGCAACGGGCGGCTGCAGGTGCCGCTGGGCATCATCGACCGGCCGTACGAGCAGCGGCGTGACCCGCTGTGGGCGGACTTCGCCGGTGCGGCGGGGCACGGCGTGATCGTCGGCGGCCCGCAGACCGGCAAGTCGACCATGCTGCGGACGCTGATCATGTCGATGGCGCTGACGCACACCCCGGAGGAAGCGCAGTTCTACTGCCTCGACCTCGGTGGTGGCACCCTGGCCGGTCTGGCCGACCTGCCGCACGTCGGCGGGGTCGCGGTGGCCCGGCGCGAGCCGGACAAGGCCCGCCGGATCGTGGCCGAGCTGACCACCCTGCTCACCGAGCGGGAAGGCCGGTTCGGGGCGATGGGCATCGACTCGATGACCGAGTTCCGCAACCGCAAGCGCCGCGGCGAGATCCGGCCGGACCAGGACCCGTTCGGCGACGCGTTCCTGGTCGTCGACAACTGGCGGGCCCTGCGCGACGACTTCGAAGAGCTCGAAACCACGATCACCCGGCTCGCCACCCAGGGTCTGTCCTACGGCGTGCACGTCGTCATCGCCGCCAACCGGTGGGCCGACATCCGCCCGGCGATCAAGGACATGCTGGGCACCCGGTTCGAGCTGCGCCTCGGTGACCCGACCGAGTCCGACATCGACCGGCGCGTCGCGGTGAACATCCCGGCCGGGCGGCCGGGCCGCGGCTTGACCCGCGAGAAGCTGCACATGCTGGGCGGCCTCCCGCGGATCGACGGCTCCAGCGACCCGGAGACGATCGCGGCCGGCGTGGCCGACGCGGTGGCGAAGATCAAGGGCGCCTGGCGCGGCCGGGCCGCCCCGCAGGTCCGCCTGCTGCCGGAGCTGATCACCTACGAAGAGGTGCTCAAGCTCGACTCCGCACGGGACTCGAAGCTGATCCCGATCGGCGTCAACGAAGAGGACCTGCAGCCGATCTACATCGACTTCAACGCCGAGCCGCACTTCTACGCCTTCGCGGACGGCGAGTCGGGCAAGACGAACCTGCTGCGGCAGATCGCCCGGGGCATCTCGGAGCGCTACACCGCCAAGGAAGCGCTGATCCTGCTGGTCGACTACCGGCGCACGATGCTCGGCTTCATCCAGGGCGACTCGCTCCTCGGGTACGCGGTCTCGTCCGCGCAGCTGGAGAGCATGGTCGGCGACGTCTTCAACTCGATGACCCGCCGCCTCCCGGGCCCGGACGTCACGCAGGAGCAGCTGAAGACGCGGTCCTGGTGGAAGGGCCCGGAGCTGTTCATCCTCGTCGACGACTACGACCTGGTGGCCACGTCGACGAACAACCCGCTGCGGAAGATCTCCGACTTCCTGCCGCAGGCCAAGGACGTCGGCCTGCACCTGGTCGTGGTGCGGCGCACCGGTGGCGCGTCGAAGGCGATGTACGACCCGATCATCGGCAAGCTCAAGGAGATCGCGGCCCCGGGCATGGTGATGAACGGCTCGCGCGACGAAGGTGCGCTGGTCGGCAACATCAAGCCGAGCGCGATGCCGCCGGGCCGGGGCAACCTGCTGACCCGGAAGAACGGCAAGCAGCTCATCCAGGTGTCGTGGATCCAGCCCGACTGACGACGGCGGCCGGACGCGCTCCCGGCGGGGTGGGTAGGTTCCTCCCCGGGTGCGCGTCCCGGTGGGGCGCAAGGAAGCCCGAACACGATTGCGGGAGCTGCTGGTGACGGTCCGGGTTGCGGTGGACTTCGGGACATCGAGCACCTGCGTCGTCGCCTCGGTGAACGGGCGCGAGCCGCAGGTCGTGGTGATCGACGGCCAGCCGCTGATGTCCTCGGCCGTGTACGCGGCGGCCGACGGCACGCTGTTCGTCGGCCAGGAGGCCGAGCGGCAGGCGGCGGTCGACCCGTCGCGGTACGAGCCGAACCCGAAGCGGCGGATCGACGAGGGCGAGCTGCTGCTCGGCGAGAACGTGCTGCGGGTGACCGACGTCGTGCACGCCGTGCTGGGGCGCGCGGTGTCCGAAGCGCGCCGCCTGGCCGGGGACGCCGAAGTCGACCTGCTCGTGCTGACCCACCCCGCGGACTGGGGTGCCATCCGCACCCGGCTGCTGCGGCAGGCCGCCGGCGGGCTGGCGCGCGAGGTCGCGCTGGTGCCGGAGCCCGTCGCGGCGGCGGTGTACCACGCGGCGACGTTCGCGCCGCAGGACGTGACCAACGACCGCACCGTCGAGTTCAGCGGGCGCCCCGGCGACGCGCTCGCGGTGCTGGACCTCGGCGGCGGCACGGTCGACGTCAGCGTGGTGCGGCGGCTGCCGGAGACCGCGCGGGACCGGGCCGGCCGCCCGCAGCGCGGCGGTTTCCAGGTGCTCGCCACCCGGGGTGACCCCAGCTTCGGTGGCGCCGACATCGACCAGGCCCTGCTCGAACACGTCGGTTCGCTGGTCTCCGCGGCGGATCCGGACGCCTGGCGCGAGCTCGTCGAAGGCCGTGAGCTGGCCGACCGGCGCCGTCGCCGCGTGCTGCGCCAGGACGTGCGGGGCGCGAAGGAGACGTTGTCGCGGCACGCTTACACCGACGTGCCGATGCCGCCGCCGTTCGCCGACGCGCACGTCACGCGCGAAGACCTCGAGCGGCTGATCGCGGCCCCGCTGGGCCGGGCCGTCGAGCTGACGGTCGCCGCGATCGGCGACGCCGGCCTGCGGCCGAAGCAGCTCACGGCGATCTTCCTGGTCGGCGGGTCGAGCCGGATCCCGATGATCTCCCGGCTGGTGCACGAACGCACCGGCGTCGTGCCGACGAGCCTCGACCAGCCCGAGACGGTCGTCGCGCGCGGCGCGCTGCGGGCGGTCCTGGTGGACCCGGACCGCACCGGCGCGCTGCCCGGCGAAGCGATGGCCCGGCTGGGCGCGGTTCCGGGCGCGAACCTCGGCCCGGCGGCGCAGCGCACGGAGGTCGTCCGCCCCGGCGACGTCGCCCCGCGCCCGGGTGACGGAAGCCAGCGCCCGGGTGACGTCGGTTTCCGCCCGGGCGACGGAGGCCAGCGCCCGGGGGACGGCGGCCAGCGCCCGGGGGACGGAAGCCAGCGCCCGGCACCGCCGCGCACCCCGGTCGCCGCGCCGGGCCCGCCCGGGCCGGCCGGGTTCCCGAACCGCGCGGCCCCGCCGTCGCCGCCCCACGGGCAGCCGGTGGCCCGGCCGTGGACGCCGCCCGCCCGGCCGAACCCGCCGGGGCCCGCCACCGGCCCGCGGCCCGCCCCCGAACCGGAGGCGAAGAACCGCCGGAAGCTGTGGGGGGCCGTCGCGGTGGTCGTCGTCGCCGCGCTCGTCGTCGCCGGGATCTTCGTGTTCAAGGGCTCCGGGGACCAGACGGAGAGCGGCCGGACGCTTTCGCAGTACGACTTCAGGTTCGTCGCCCCGGAGGACTGGGTCCAGACCGACGACCGGGTCGCCGAGAAGCAGGTCGTGATCCACCCGCAGGAGTCCCGGGACGGCAACGACCTCGTGGTCGCGCAGGAGTACGTCATGGACTACGACGCGACGGCGGACCGGCAGAAGCTCGTCGACGAGCTCCGGCAGCTCGCCGAACGGGCGCCGGAACGCTGGAGCGCGTACAACCCGGACCTGTCCTACGCCGGCAAGACCGTGATCGGCTACCACGAGACCAAGCCGGACCGGTCCGATCTCCAGGTCGACTGGTACGTCGTGGCGAAGGGCCGGATCCGCGTCCACGTCGGCTGCCAGTACGCCACCGCCCCGCTGCGCGAGCGGGTCGCCGCCGCGTGCGCGCAAGCCGTGCGCACGGCGGAAATCCTGAACTGAGAGGAGGGCGCGCGGTGCCGTCCGCGGAATTCGAAAGCGCCGCCGCGTCCTTCAAGCGCCTCGGCCAGGACGCGGTGACGCATTCGCGGCGGGTCGCCGGGAACGCGCTCGCCCGCAGCCGGCGGCAGCACAGCGAGAACGCCGAACTGCTGAAGCAGAGCGGGCGCGGCCCGAAGTCCGGCGACCCGACCCCGGGAACGCTGCGCGCGGCCGCCGAACGGTTCCGCCGCGCGCGGGGGCTCACGGTTCCCGCGGTTCCCGATCCGGTTCCTTCGCGTTCGCAATCCCAGTCGCGAGCCCCTCGATCGGGTGACGACGACGAAGACTTTTCCCAGATGCGAATCATGCAGCGCGACCGGTGAAACTCGCGCCGCCGTTGCTGTGCGCGTGCTAATCCCGCTGGTGGAGAACGCATTGCCGGGTGATGTGTCACCGGTTCGAGGTGGTTCCCGGACACCCGCGGCGATCGGTTCCCCCGGCGGGCGTTAACGCAAGCAACTACTTCGGGGCAAAGCACGACAAGGGGGAACCGGACGTGGCAGTGTCTGCGTCGTAGGGCCGTACGAACGAACAAGCTTGGTACGGACAACCACCACTCTTTATGAAGGGGGTACCGGTATGAGCGCCGGACAGGGATTCCAAGGGACAGTTGCTCAGTTCACCGAGGCCGAGGGACGCGTCACCGAGGTCCGGGCCCAGATGGACCAGAACCTCTCGACGCTGCGCGACCGCATCGAGGCGACCCGCGCCGGGTGGCAGGGTGAGGCGAAGAAGGCTTTCGACCACGTGATGCTGCGCTTCGACGAGGACGCCCGCGGCATGGCGCAGGCCCTGCAGCGCATCGGTGAGCTGCTCCGCGAGGCCGGCTCCAAGTACGAGCGTTCCGAGCAGCAGCAGCAGGAGATCCTCGGCGCCGTCAACCGCGGCTTCGACGCTCTCGGCTGAGCACCTCCCGAATCCTTTCTCGACCACCCGAAATCTTCAGCTCAAAAGGAGTAAGTCATGCCTGATGGCGCCGGCATTGTCGTCAATTACGCCACCATCCGCGCTGCCGCGGACGACTGCACGCAGACGGGCGGCGAGCTGCAGTCCGCGTTCGACCGCCTCAAGGACGACCTGCGTCCGCTGACCACCACCTGGACCGGTTCCGCGAAGGAGCAGTACGACGCTGCCCAGCGCACCTGGGACCAGAAGTTCGAGGACCTGAAGCAGGTTCTGGCGCAGATCGCCGCCGCCCTGCCGCAGATCGCCGACGGCTACCAGACGACGGACAACGCCGTCGAAGGCCTGTTCTGAGCCGGTAGCCCCGGAAACCACGGCGGGCCCGCACTCCGGTGCGGGGCCCGCCGTTTTCTGTTGTACGGCAATGCGAATTCAGTGGGGAGCGCCGACCTCGTACTCGGGCCGGTCGTTGAGCACCCGCACCGTCACCTTCTTCGGCTGCCCGCCGATGGTCACCGTGCAGTCGAACGTCGTGCCGTTCCGGGCGGCTTCGTTCGCCGGGCACTGCGCGTCCTTCACGTCCGGCTCGCCGTAGTTCTCGTTCAGGACCTTGACCACACCGTCCTGAAGGGACTGTTGCTCCAGCACGTCCCCGCGGAACGCGCCCAGCAGCCACGCCGCACCGCCGCCGGCCGCGAGCACCAGGACCGCGGCCACCGCGATCAGCGCCGGCTTCTTCGACTTCGGCTTCTTCGCCGACTCGGCCGGGAACGCGCCCAGACCGCCGTACTGCGCCGGCTGGAACCCGCCGCCGTACTGCGGCTGCCCGTGGCCCGGCGTCGGCGTCGGCTGGGACGGCGTCGGCTGGGACGGCGGCTGCCACGGCCCGCTCGGCGGCCCCGGCTGCCACGGCCCGGAGAACGAACCCGACGGCTGTCCCGGGTTCCACGCACCGGTGTAGGCGCCCGAAGCGCCGGGGTCGGCGTTCTGCTGCCACTGCCCGGCGTGCGGACCGGTCGCCTGCTGCTCGGGCTGCCACGCGCCCGGCTGCGGGGCGGCGCCGGAAGCCGGCGGCTGCCACCACTGCGGCTGCTGCGGGTCGGGCGGCTGGGACGGTGGTGTCATCGGGAATCACCTCGGGTCGTGGTCACGCCTCAGCTGCCCTGCGCTTCGCCGAGCCGGCGGTAGAAGTCGTCCATCGCCGCCCGGTCGGGCAGCACCGTGATCTGGCTCGCGTCCGGCAGCTTCGGCATGTCCTGCTGGCTCGCCTTGCCGGTGAACCGGAACTCGTACTTGAGCTCGAGCTGGTGGCCGTCGCCGGAGAACTTGGCCTCCATCACGAAGGAGACCAGGCTGCCGTCGGGGTTCAGCGTGATCGTCGCCGGGACCGCGGCCTTCTTCAGCTCCGGCCCGATCTTGTCCGTCAGGCTCGGCGGCAGGATCTCGACCTTGTTCTTGACGAAGATCTCGAACGGCACGTTGACGGTCAGCGCGGTCTTGCCGTCGCCGAGGCTCTTCGCCCCGCGGACCGCCCGCTTGTCGGCCTGGTAGGCCTGCACGGTCGAATCCGCCATCCGGCACGGCGTCAGCACGCCGCCCCAGACGCACGGGAGGACCAGGCCGCCCTCCGGCTTCGGCATCGACACCCACGCCGTCGGCGAGACGCCCTTCTGCACGTACATCGGGCCGAGGTAGGTGTACTCGACCGTGCCGTCCGCGGGCGTGTACGTGTCGATGATCTCGTCCGGGTTCTTCTGCGACCGGTGCCGCACCGCCCGGCTCTCCGGGCTGCCGGTGCGCGCCGACGTCACCGTGCTGTGGATCCACTTGTCGTCGAACTTGAAGTAGGCGTCCAGCGAGTTGGTGACGTCGCGCGAGTCGGTGATGGTGTCGCCGAGCTTGCCGATGACCTGCTCGAACTTGGCGCCGACGTAGTCCGCCGCGTCGTCGCCCTTCGGCAGCGCCGTGCCCGCCTTCGCCGTGCCGCAGGCGCTGACCAGGGCCAGCAGGGCACCCAGGACGAAGATCGCCGTCGGTCGTTTGCTCATACCGTCCCCTGCTCAGCCGTGTCGCCCGGATGGCCCCATCCTCGCGTGTCGCGGTGGCGCGTGCAGGCGCTTCGGCGGGAAAAATCCGGTAGGGTCCCCGCTGCGCCCGGGCCGCTCGGAGCCTAATATGGGCGCTTCCACCACCCCCGATGCGCGGGTGCGGTGACCGTGGGGGTATCTTCATATGTCGTTGTGCGCTGCGGCGCGTAAGCGCTAGGCCCGCACAGAACCCACACGCAATGTTGACGACGAGGTAGACCCTTGCCCACGTACAGCCCCAAGCCCGGCGACGTCACTCGTGCCTGGCACGTGATCGACGCCGAGGATGTCGTGCTCGGACGGCTGGCGACCGAGGTCGCCACGCTGCTGCGCGGCAAGCACAAGCCGACCTACGCCCCGCACGTGGACACCGGTGACTTCGTCATCATCGTCAACGCCGAGAAGGTCGCGCTCACCGGTAACAAGCGCGAGCAGAAGTTCGCGTACCGGCACAGCGGTTACCCGGGCGGTCTGCGGAGGCGCTCGTTCGGCGAGCTGCTGGACACCAAGCCCGAGCACCTTGTCGAGAAGGTCGTCAAGGGCATGCTGCCGAAGAACAAGCTCGGCCGCGCCCAGGCGAAGAAGCTGAAGGTGTACGCCGGCCCGCAGCACCCGCACGCCGCGCAGCAGCCGCAGGCGCGCGAGATCACCAAGATCGCGCAGGTCGCGCAGTGAGTGAGGAACAGTCTGTGACCAGCACCGAGACCGAGGCCCCCGAGGTCGTCGAGACCACCGAGGCGACCGAGACCGGCGCCGTCGCGACCAGCGAGACCCCCGCCGCGCCGCGCCCGTCGCGGGCCGCCGGCGGCAACGCCCAGACCGTCGGCCGCCGCAAGGAAGCCGTCGTCCGCGTGCGGGTCGTCCCGGGCACCGGTGAGTTCAAGCTCAACGGCCGCACCCTCGAGGAGTACTTCCCGAACAAGGTGCACCAGCAGCTCATCAAGGAGCCGCTGGTCACGGTCGAGAAGCCGGACTCCTTCGACATCTTCGCCAACCTCAAGGGCGGCGGCGTCTCCGGTCAGGCCGGCGCGCTGCGCCTGGCGATCGCCCGCGCGCTCGTCGAGGTCGACGCCGACGACCGCCCGGCCCTCAAGAAGGCCGGCTTCCTGACCCGTGACGCGCGCGCCACGGAGCGGAAGAAGTACGGCCTCAAGAAGGCCCGCAAGGCCCCGCAGTACAGCAAGCGCTGATCGCGCCCCTGGCGCAACCCACCGGAGCGCCCATCCGTCCATCGGATGGGCGCTCCGGCGTTTTTCCCGGGTCGTGTGTCGTTTCCGGAACGCCGAGCGACATCACCGGGGTGGGGGAACGCGGTCCGTCAGGGTCGCTAGGTTGTCGTGGTGGTCGCGTGGTCGTGACCGTTTTGAGGAGGTCGATCGATGGCACGCCTGTTCGGTACCGACGGGGTCCGTGGCCTGGCCAACGCCGAGCTGACGCCGGAGCTGGCCATGGCGCTGGCGGCCAGTGCCGCCCGGGTGCTCGCCGCGCACGACCGCTCGCACCGGCCGGTCGCGGTCGTCGGCCGTGACCCGCGCGCCAGCGGCGAGATGCTGGAAGCCGCGGTCGTGGCGGGCCTCACGTCCGCCGGGGCCGACGTGCGCCGCGTCGGGGTGCTGCCCACGCCGGCCGTCGCCTACCTGGTCGGCGCGCTCGAAGCCGATCTCGGCGTGATGATCTCCGCGTCGCACAACCCGATGCCCGACAACGGCATCAAGCTCTTCGCCGCGGGCGGGCACAAGCTCCCCGACGGCATCGAGGACGAGATCGAAGCCGGCCTCGCGGACGGCAAGGTCCGCCCGACCGGCGCCGGTGTGGGCCGCGTCACCGACGTCGAGGACGCCCTCGACCGCTACGCCGCCCACCTGGTCGACGCGACGCCGCACCCGCTCGCCGGGCTGAAGGTCGTCGTCGACTGCGCGAACGGGGCGTCGTCGGCGGCCGCGCCCGAGATCTACCGCCGGGCGGGTGCCGAGGTCGTCGCGCTGTTCGCCGAGCCGGACGGCGTCAACATCAACGAGCACTGCGGCTCCAACCACCCGGAGAACCTGCGCAAGGCCGTCGTCGAGCACGGCGCCGACCTCGGCATCGCCCACGACGGCGACGCCGACCGCTGCGTGGCCGTCGACTCCGCCGGCGAGCTGGTGGACGGCGACCAGATCATGGCGGTCCTGGCGCTGGCGCTGGCCGAGGCGGGCGAGCTGACCAAGGACACGCTGGTCGCGACCGTGATGAGCAACCTCGGCCTGCACCTGGCCATGAAGGCCCACAGCATCAACGTCGTGACGACCGCGGTCGGCGACCGGTACGTCCTCGAGGAGCTGCGCGCGAGCGGCTTCGCGCTCGGCGGCGAGCAGTCCGGCCACGTCGTGCTCCCGGCCCACGCCACCACCGGCGACGGCCTGCTGACCGCGCTGCGCCTGATGAGCCGGATGGCCGAGACGGGCAAGTCCCTGGCCGACCTGGCCGCGGTGATGAACCGGCTGCCGCAGGTGCTGGTCAACGTCCCGGTGGCCGACAAGGCCGCGGTCGCCGACTCCTCCGAGGTCCGCACGGCCGTCGGCGAGGTCGAGGCCGAACTGGGCGAGGAGGGCCGGGTGCTGCTGCGCCCGTCCGGCACCGAGCAGCTGGTCCGCGTGATGGTCGAGGCCCCGGCGGTCGCCACCGCCCAGGCCGCGGCCGACCGCCTGGCCGGCGTCGTCTCAGCCGTTTCCTGACCCCCTCGTGAGTGGTAAGGCGGGTTCTAACCCGCCTTACCACACAACAAAAACAGGGCCGGAGCCCAACCCGGGGACAACCGGGGGGGGGTGAAGGGGGAGGGGCCCA
>NZ_JBSGBK010000069.1:0-48424 GCF_053601215.1 Amycolatopsis sp. NPDC004772 | reverse complement strand
TCCCTGGGGGGGGGGGGGCCCCCCCCCCCCCCCAACGCCACATTGGGGCGTTTGAGGCGTGGGGTCAGCGGCGCCGGGCCAGCTCGGCCAGCCGGCGGTTGATCACCTTGGCGACCGCCGCGGGGCTGCAGAAGTCGCGGATCGCCTCGATCGCCTTCGCGCCCATTTCCGCGCGTAGCCGCGGGCTGTCGGCGAGCTTGCGCAGCCAGCGCGCGGCCTGGTCGACGTCCGCGTCCGCCCACAGCTGCCCGACGGTGTACCAATCGCCGAAGCCGCCGCCGAACCGGTGGTCGTTCGGGCCGATCGCGCGGGGCTCGTACCCGACGACCGCCGCCGCGCCCGGGGGCATGAAGTCGACGTTGCCGCCGAACCCGGTCGCCACCACCGGCTTGCCCATCGCCATCGCCTCGGCCATGCCGAGCCCGAAGCCTTCGGAGCGGTGCAGGGACGTGTAGACGTCACAGGTGGCCAGCAGCGTGTCCATGTCCGTGCGGGACATCTCGCGCCGCAGCAGCGTCCCGCCCACCGACGCGACCGCCGCGCTCAGCGAGGCGTCCAGCTCCGGGAACCGCTGGAGGTCGTTCACCTTGAACACCAGGTGCGCCTTCGTCCCGCGCTCCTCCGGCGGGAACGCCCGGCGGAACGCCTCGAGCACCGCCCACGGGTTCTTCCGGGCGTCGCTCGAGGACGCGCTGAACGTGAACAGCACGATGAGGCCGTCCTCGGGGAGGCCGAACTTCGCGCGGTCCCCGGTCACGTCGGGCGCCTGGGGGACGACGTTGGGCACCACGGTGATCGGGATGTCGGTCACCGTGCGGAAGGAGTCCGAGACGAACTGGGAGATCAGCCAGAGCTCGTCGATGCCCGGCAGGTGCGGCAGTGCGTGCACCGGCGGTTCCGGCAGCTCCCACGCCCACACCGCGATCGTGTAGCGGTCGAGCGCGTGCTCCGGGATCAGCTGCCACTCGTTGACGTTGACGAGCCACAGGTCGACGTCGAACTCCTTGCCCCGGCGCAGGGCGGCGACCTCCGGCGGCACCTCGATCGTGCGGAACGGCGCCTGGCTGTTGAACTCGGTGAACGTCAGCTCGGTGCCGTGCGTGGCCATCGCCTGGACGTACCGGCGAGCCGCCTCGGACAGGCCGGTGGTGGCGCGGACGTCGGCGAAGACGTTCACGCCGGGCCGCCGCTTTTCTCGCGGCGCCACGAAGTTCTCCGCGGCGGCGATCGCGTCGGCGTAGCCCTGCGCGGCGATCGCCCAGGTGGCGTTCTCCCCGGTCCACTTCTGCGCGAGCTCCCCGGCCGCGCGCAGCTCCTCCGGCCAGCACATGCCGCGTTCGAGCAGCCGGTACAGCTCGGCCGCCTCTGCCGCTGGTGACACGGGCACGGTCCAGCAGAACGCGCTGTCGTAGTGCCGGTGCTGCGGGAGGTCGCTGGTGATCACCACGCGCCCGGCGCCGAACGCCCGCAGCATCGTGCCGCTGGTCTCGCCCGCGGTCGGCCACCGCAGGCTGACCACGGCGTCGGCGGCCAGGATCAGGTCGTCGAGGCGGTCTTCGGACGGCGACAGTTCGAAGTGGACGGAGTCGGGGAACCCGCTCGCTTCGACCACCTGCCGCACCTGGTCGAGCACCCCGGCGTCCCCGGCGTGCCCGGCGATCAGGAGCCGCGCGTTGGGCCAGCGGCGGCGCAGCTCGGCGAAGGCCAGCACGGCAGCGGTCACCCGCCGGTGCCCGGCCAGGCTGCCGAAGACGCCGAAGACGACCTGGTCGTCGGTCCAGCCCAGCCCGGCCCGCACCGGCTCGCGGCGCGCGGGGTCCGGCAGCAGGGCGCCGTGCGGCACGGCGTGCACGGGAACCCCGGGGTACCGGGCACGCAGGAACTCCGCGGTCTGCGGGTCGTGCACGACGACCCCGCGGCTGGTCGTGACGAGCCGGCGTTCCAGGGTCAGCGTGCCGTGGTCGAGGGTCTTGACCCCGTCGACCTCGATCGCCGGCAGGCCGTGCAGCAGCGCCGGATCGTGCTGGTGGCCCCAGATCGGCCCGTGCGCGTACCGCACCTCTTCGCGGAACGCCTCGGAGGCGACGCTGCCGAGGATCCCCGCGTGGAAGTCCAAAAGGGACGGATCGTGCAGCACCACGACCCCCGGGTCCGCGATCGCCCGGCGGTAGATCTCGCCGTGGACGCCGGCGTGGTTGCCGATGTGGTAGACCGGCACGCCTTCGGACGGCTCGTCCGCCTCCAGCAGCCGGACGCCGGCCGGCACCCGGGCGCCCGGCGCGTCGGTCATCGCCGCGACGTCGAACAGCTCGGACAGGGCCTCGGTGAGGTGGTAGCTGTAGTCCGCGATCCCGCTGGTCCGAGGCGGCAGCGGGGTCCACATGGTGGCCCGGGCGGTCATCGACGGGCGATCAGGCACAGGCGCTCACCGAGACCGTCCGCGGCGGCCACCTCGCGGACGTCGACCTCCGGGAAGCCCGCCGCCTCGGCGACGAACCGGAGGTAGACCGGGTGCAACGGCTTGCGCGCGAAGGGATCCAGCTCGAACTCGGTGACCGCGCCGGCGCCCGGCGTCTCGACCAGCAGCACGCCGCCGGGCTGCAGCGCTGTCGCGGCGAGGTCGGCGAAGCGCGCGAGCGCGTCCGGCGTCCGGCGTTCGGCGAACCGGAAGGCGGTCACCGCGCCGAGCGAGCGGGCCGGCACGGCCGCCAGCGCGGCCAGCGGCTCCTGCGCGGCGACGTCGAGGCCGAGCCCCGCGCAGTGCTGCCGGACCAACTTGTTGTCCGACGCCGCCAGGGACGGCAGGTCCGCCGAGCGAAGCACCTCGAGCCATTCGCCGCGGCCCGGTGCGACGTCGAACACGGGGCCGTTGGCGCCCGCCTCCCGCGCTGCCGTGATGAGCGGCAGGTGCGTCTTGCGGGCTTCGCGCACGCGGCTTTCCGGCCCGTCGAGCAGCTGCGAAAGCGCGAGTTCGAGGAACGATTCGCGGTCGGCGACGTCCGTGGCGACCTCGGTGACCGGCTGCCCGGCCCGGACGCGGTCGAGCGCGACGTCCAGCTGGGCGTGCCGCAGCCGGGCATCGGCCGCCGCCGAGGTCAGCGCCGCGACCTGCGCTTCCAGGGCCTTCAGCCGCAGCTCGGCGTCGTCACCCTGCTCGGCCGTTTCCGCCTGCTGCAGCTTCAGCTCGGACAGCTGCGATTCGATCCGGCCGAGACCCGCGTACAGCCGCTGGTTCAGGCCCGCGGTCATGGTTTTGTCCTGCTGCCGCAGCAGTTCGACCTCGTGCGCCAGCTCGGCGTGGCGGACGGCGTCGGCCGGCAGCTCGCGCTGGGTGTGGTGCACGGCGGCGAGCGCGTCCCGGATGGCCAGGTTGGCCTCGATCTGCCACTTCACCTGGCGCTTCCACAGGAACCGCAGGGCCAGCCGGCCGAGCAGGTCGGTCCTGCGCAGCGGCAGGTGCAGCTCGCGGTGTTCGTCGAGGCGGGCCAGCGCGGCGGCCAGCTGGTCAGAAGACATGCACAATCCCACAGTTCGGCGCGGTCATCGGTTGAGCTCGCGGAAGATGTTCTGCTGCACGGACGGCGTCAGCATCGACGCGGCCCCGGCGATCAGCCCGCGCTCGGCGAACTCGACCACCACGACGTCGCTGCGCTCGAGCAGGTCGGCGATCGCGGCGCCGCTGTCGGAGTCGGACGTGCTGTAGTGCATGGCGGTCAGGTCGCGGAAGGTGGCGGCCATGTACGGCAAGGTGCGGATGGTGAAGGAGTCGCCGAGCCAGGCCGTGCGGAGCCCGTAGGTGCCGGTCCCGGACGCGGTGTCGGTGTGCACCGGCGGGATGTAGTCGCCGGGCATCGTGCGGGTCAGGTCGGTCCGGCCGTCGGGCATCAGCGCGTAGTGCGTGCCGTCGGTCAGCCCGGTCCGGCCGATCAGCCGGGGCAGGTCGGCCGGCAGCTCCCAGTTCTCCTTCGGCTGGACGCGCCAGCTCGACGTGATGCCCGGCCGGAGCTTTTCGGTGACCTCGCGGACCGCGGTGATCGCACCTTCGTCGTTCCAGTGGGCATCCAGCGGGCCGTAGAGCGGCTGGCCCTTGCGGTTGGCCCAGTCCTGGAGGGGTTTGCGCAGGTCGACCATGAAGTTCTCGGCGTCGACCCGGCGCCAGAAGTCGTTCTGGACGCTGTCGTGGCAGTCCTTGCCGAGGTAGTTGTCCGGCAGGTGCTCCGGGACCATGGTCGCCTTGTCCGGCGCGATGACGACGACGAGCTGGCGGCCGGACGCCTCGATCCCGTCCCGGAACTGGCGCAGCCGGTCGAACGTTGTGTCCAGGTTCTCGGTCGGCACGCAGTGGCTGGTGACCTCGTCGCCGAGGTACAGCCAGCCGTTCTTGCCCTCGATCACGGTGGGGAACTGCCGCGGGTCGAGCTTCGTGTCGCCCGGCACCTGCAGCGGGCCCTGCTGGTGTTCCTGGTTCAGCGGCGGCGGTTCGCCGAACACCCCGCGGCTGATGCCGTCGGCGGTGTGCACGGCCTGCTCGCGCAGCACCAGGTGGTCGGTGGCCCAGTTGCCGAGCTGCGGGAAGAACGACCAGCCCTGCCCGAGGCTCGGGAACGGGGTCAGCGCCCGGTTTTCGAACTCGCCGGGCCGCGCGCCGAAGACGACCGACAGGTTCGGCGTCAGGAAGAAGACGGTCGCGCAGATCAGCGCCACGAGCTGCTTCCCGCCGTGGCGTGGCCGGTAGAGCGCGTGCTCGCGGGGGAGGAAGGCTTCGTAGACCGGCAGCATCGTCTGCTGCGGACCGCCCGGCCGCGTCACGACGTCACCCGCATCCGGCGGGCCACCGGCCGCAGCAGGCGGCGGGCGCGGGCGGCCAGCGGCGACCGCGGCGGCGGCTCGGGTGCCTGCCGGGCGAGCCAGGTCCGGTGCGCTTCGCCCAGCCGCTCGCGCAGCCACGCCACCGTGACGTCCTCCGGGTGCGTGCGCAGGAGGTGTGCCCGGGCGGCGGCCCCGCGCCGGCGGGCTTCGGCCGGGTCGTCCGCGACGGCGCGCATGGCCTCGGCGGCCGCGTCGAGGTCCGGGTCGGCCCACCGGCCGTCACTGCGGTAGGGCGGCCAGCCCGGGCCGACGCCGGTCATCGTGAACGGCACCGGCCAGCCGGACTCCGGACCGAAGAACTCGGTCGTGCTCGAGTAGTCCGTCGCGATCACCGGCAGCCCCCTGACCATCGCCTCGGCCACCGTCAGCCCGAACCCCTCGCTCCGGTGCAGTGACACGTAGGCGTCGGTCCTGGCATACAACGTGTCGAGTTCGGCGACGGTGAGGTACCGCTCCACGAGCTCGATCCGCGCGTCGCCGTCGATCGCGCGCCGCAGCCGTTCGACCGCCGCGGTGTTCCGCCGCCCGTTGGTCGCCTTCAGCACGAGCCGGGCGTCTTCGCGGCCCGGGAAGGCGCGGCGGAAGGCCTCGACGACCCCCCACGGGTTCTTCCGGCCGCCGGTCGAATTGAAGTCGAAGACGAACAGGAACCGGGTGGTCCCATCTGGTTCCCGGGTGGCCGGGCCGGGGTCGGGCACCGGCACCGGAATGGTCCGGACCGGGACCGGCGAGTGCGCCGCGATCGCCCGGGTGGCGAACTCGCTGGGCGTCCAGACCTCGTCGACGAAGGCGAACCCGTCGTGCATCCCGGCCGGGAAGTCCTCGAGTTCCCAGGCCCACAGCCCGATCCGGTAGCGACCGGCGGTGGCGTCCGGGTGGCTGTCGACGACCACCCGCGTGAAGTCGGAGTTGACCGTCAGCAGGCTGACCCCGAACCGCGGCGGGCCGACGCTGTCCGGCGCGGCGAGCCCGGTGCGGACCGAGCCGGCGATGGACCGCTCTTCGACGACCGACACCATCGGGATGCCGGCCCGGACGATCATCCGCTGGATCAGCCGGGCCATCTCGCCGAGCCCGAGTTCGGCAGTGAGGAAGCCGACGACGTTGACGCCGAAGTCGCCGACCGGCGCCAGCGGTGCCGCGGCGGGGACCGGAAGCGCCCACTCGGGCAACAGGCCTTCGGCGACGCCGTGGGTCGCGCACCACTGCCGGAAGCCGGGCGCGCTTTCGCCGCGGGGGTGGGGGAACACCGCCTGCAGGTCGACGCGGGCGCGCCAGACCTCGGCCGCCAGCCGCGTCATCCCGCCCGCGGCGTCGACCGGGTTCGCCGGCTCGGTCAGCCACTCCCGGAATGCGCGGCCCCCGTCGTCGCCGAAGGGGTGCGGCGGCAGCTTTTCGGCCGGCTGGCCCGGTGTTTCCGTCCGTACCCAGGCGTCGTGGTAGAGCTGCCGCATCTGCGGGGTGAGCGGCGAACCGTCCGGCAGCGCGGAAAACCGGCTTTCGCCGGGCCGGCCCGGGCCGACGCGGTCGCCGTAGGCGTCGCACATCCGCCGCAGTACCGGATCCGCGGAGAGCCGCACCCGTGGCTGGGTCGCGCAGTCTGCCGACAGCAGCCAGGGCGCTTCGGGGTCGTAGCCGCGGAAGGCGAGGAACCGGCTTTCGGACGGCGAGCGTTCGTGCAGGTTCCAGTAGCCGACGGCGAGCCCGGGATCGCGGACGACCAGGTGCTCGAACGGACCGGGCAGCAGGTCCGGCCACCGCCAGGTCGCCGCCGTCCGGTGCGGTGGCCGCCGGCGGGCCCGGTCGGCCCAGTGGTCGAGGAACGGCCGCGCGGCGGGCCCGGCGGCGAGGAAGCCGTCGTAGACGCCCGGGACGTCCTCGGGTTCGAGACCGTCCCGCGGGAGCGGGGCCAGCAGCGCCGCCGCGACGACGACACCGTGGTCCGCCGCGAGCGCGCTGACGTCCTCGAACGGCGCGTGGACCTCGATGTCGGCGTCCAGCAGGACCGCGACATCGAACCGCTCGAGCAGGCTGCGCAGCAGGAGCGGCCGCAGGACGTCCACCAGGTCGGCGCCGTCGTGGCAGGTGACCAGCCGGAAGTACTCCTCCGGATCGAGGTCCAGCTCGCCGGGTGCGGCGCCGTCGTCGGCCACGAGCACGGTGAACTCGTGCCCGGGGTGGTGCGCGCGGTACGACGCGGCGAGCACCTCGGCGGCCCCCAGGCGCTCCCGGGTGACCACGGTGCAGGCGACGAACCGGCGAGCCGCCATGTCAGCCGTTGGCGGGCAGCTCTGCCAGCTGCTTCGCGAGGATCTCGTCGAAGGCCTGCGAGACCCCGGCCATGTCCGCCCCGTTCACCTGCACGCGGACCACGGTCTGCTTGTGCACGTAGTGGGCCCGGATCAGGGCGCTGCCGTCTTCCTTGACGAGCTGCACGACGTCGACGTTCGGCGGCGTCGTGCCGGTGTACTTCGTGAGCTTGTACTTCGCCTGCAGCGTCCCGAGCTTCTCGACCGCGTTGGCCGCGGCCGACGCCCCGGAGGTCTTCGCGGTGACCACGACGACGGTCACGCCGGAGGGCAGGTTCGACACCGACATCCGCGCGGTGGTCGGGTTCGCCGCGGAGAGGGCGTCGTTCTCCTCGTCGGTGAGGACCTTGCGCGCCTCGAAGTCGTCGAACTTCGCGAAGTCGGTGGTCTCCTTGACGTCGCCGGGGAGCTTGGCGATCTCGAGGTCGTCCTTCGGCTTCTGGGTCGGGGGCGGCGGCGCGGTGGACGACTGCGCGGCCGGCGGCGTCGGCTCGTTGCCGTTGCCGGAGAAGAGGAAGTAGCCGCCGACGCCGAGCCCGGCCAGCACGACGACCGCGACGACGATCGCGATGATCTTCTTGCCGCCCTTGGCCGGGGTCGTCTCGAACGACGGTTCCGGCCCCTGGCCGACCCAGCTCGTGTCGGCGGGGAAGTCCGAACCGCCCCACGGGGTGTTCGTGTTCTGCGCGGGCGCGGCCCACGGCATCTGCTGGTTGGGACCGGACAGGTGCGGCGGTGGCGCGTACTGCGGCTGCTGGGCCGGGAACCCGCCCGAACCGTGGCCGCCCGGGTGGTACCCGCCGGCGGTGGCCTGCGGCGGCACGCCCGGCACGACCTGCGTGCGCTCGGCGTCGCCCTGGCCGGCCGGCGCCCAGCCCTGCGGCGGGGGACCCTGCGGGACGGCCTGGGTGCGTTCGCCGTCGAAGGAGGTGTTGACGATCTGGGTCTGGTCGCCCGACGGCGCGGCCGGGGCCTGCGGCTGGCCGGGAGGCGGCGTCACCGGGGCGATGATGTGAGTGCTCTCCGACTCACTGGACCCGGTCTGGCTCGCCTGGGGATCGACGTTGACCGCCGCGGACAGCACGCTGTCCCGCCGCAGCCGGTAGTCGTCGGCCGAAATCTGACCCGCGGCCAGCTCTTCGTCCAACTGGCGTAGTTGCTCCTGCCAGGACAAACCGGGCCCCCTTCTCGTCAGCGTTGCCAGCCCAGCCAGCTCCCGCATCATTGTGCACTCAGCCCGGCCCGCCGAGGTCGGAAGGGTCGGTTCGGGGTCAGCTGACCGGGAGGACCGCCTCGAGCGCGTCCACGGCCTTGTCCAGTTCGCTGCTCAGCCCGGCCTGCCCGCGGTCCGGCTCGGCGATCCCGATGCTGACGACGTTGTTGCCGGAGCCGTACCAGGTGGTGTTCAGGAAGGTGTCGCGATCCTTCCCCGACACCGTGCGCAACGCCGACTGGACCGACCGGAAGCCGCCCGCCAGCGCGTCCTGGTAGAGCTTCTCGACGACGGCCTGCGCGTTGGCCGGGCTGCCCGTCGGCACGACCAGGACCAGGTACGAGACGTCGCCGTCGGCGGCGCCCCGGTAGATCACCTTGCCCGCCCCGTTGGCGCTCAGCAGGTCCGCCGTCGACGCCGGGTAGAGCCCCAGCTCCAGGCCCTTGGCCACGGACATCGTCGAGTTGTTCGGGTTCTGCTTGCCCGGCATCTGCGGCACCCGCTCGTCCAGCGGCGGGGTGCGGACGGCGTCGGAGCCGGACGACGGCGCGCTCGACGGCGAGGCCGCCTGGTCCGAGCCGGAACCGGAACCGAGCCACGCGATCCCGCCGGCGATCATCGCCAGCACCAGCAGCACGCCGAGGGCGAGGAAGAGCCGGACCGGACGCCGGCGGCCGGCCGATTCGTCCCAGCGGTGCTTGCCCGCCTCGTCCGGCGGCGGCGCCTCCGGCCGGGGCGGTGCCTGCTCCCCGCGCGGGTGCGTCGGCGGGAACCGGCTGAGCTGCGGCCGGTCCGGCAGCGGGCCCTCGACGCTCAGGTACCGCGTCGGGTTGATGTCCGCCGGGCTCGGCGCCGTGGTCAGGTGGTCCGCGACGGCGGGCACGCCGGGCCCGGTGCGCTGCCACGGCGGCGCGGGCAGCGGCGGGCGGACCTGCGGCCGGGACGGCTGGTAGCCCTGCGGGTTCGACGGCGGTTCCTGCCGTTGCGCCGGCAGGGCCTCCGTCGGCGCCGCGGGGTTCTTGCTCTGCCACGCGGTCGCGGGCCGGCGCAGGGGCGACGGGACGGGCGAGGCCACCGTCGAACCGGAAGCCTGCGCGAGCAGCTCGTCCCGCTGCTTGCGGTGGGCGGCGGGCTCGATGCGCCCCGCCGCCAGGTCCGCGTCCAGCCGGCGCAGGTCGTCCTGCCAGCTCATGAGTAGACCCCCATCCACCGTTCGGGGCATCAGTCTGGCACGCGCGGCCGACCTGAGAAGTTGCTGTTCGAGGTTGATCGGCAACGTAGCGCACGGGACGCCGTTTCGGGAGTCCTCCGCGCGGACGATCCCGAATCGTCGCCGCGGGGGCACCGGGACGTGCCGCCGTCACCCGTCAGGACCCGGAAACTGTCGTACATGTGTTCTAAAATTGGCGTTGTCCAGGGGAGATGCCGCCCGCGACCGCGGGTGGCGTGATGGAGGAAGGCAGGGCCATGGCCTACATCACCCTGTCCACGTTCGTGGGCTACAGCGCGAGTTCCGGGCCGTCGCGGTCGTCGTTCGTCCGGCGGCAGCGCCGCCAGTACGAAGATCCGGCGCGCGCGGCGTTCAACTACTACCGGCGGGCGGCCAACGCGGTCCGCTCCGGCCGGGCGGCCAACCAGGACGAGGTGGCACTGCGCGCCCTCGTCAACGCCGCCGACGAGCGGACGAAGCCGCACTACGCGGCGATCGCCGAGGGCTGGCTGCAGTACCTCGGCCGCAAGTCGCCGAAGCTGGTCGAGGTCGGGCGCGGCCGGTGCCGGATCGGGGAGCTGGAGATCGGCGTCAGCCCGCAGATGGGGTTGCGCAAGAGCGACGGCCGCCGGTACGCGACCTGGCTCTACTTCAAGGAGGAGCCACTGGCGAAGGCGTCGGCGCAGCTCGCGCTGTGGGTGCTGGAGGAGGCGATGCCGGACATCCTCCCCGGCGGCGAGGCGCTGGTGATCGACGTCCGCCGCGGGAAGGAGTACCAGCTGTCGGCGCGCGACCGGGCCCGGATGCGGCCGTGGGCCCGCAGCGAGGCCTCGGCGTTCCTCACCCTCTGGGACGCGGCCTGACCCGGGGAGGCGCCGGGAGTCGTCCCGGCGCCTCCCCCGTCGTGACCAATTGGCCGAACCCACCCGGATGAGTGACACACCTCGCGGCGGACCGGCCGGGACTGGACAAACCGGAGGCCGAACACGAAGCTTTCGCGTGTTCTTCCGCGCCTGGCCGACTCGAGGTCTCAAGTGAATGCTGCCTGGGAAGCCGTCTCCCGCGTCGTCGACGAGCCCGCCTGGTACTGGGTGTACGACAAGCTGGCGTTCTGGCCGAGCACCTACGCGCACGCCTGGCCGGGCTTCCGCGAGCCGGCGCCGTCGCGGACGTGGGACCTTTCGCCCGGGAACCTGGACCGCGCCTCGGCGGAGTTCCGGCTGGGCCCGTACGCGGTCGAGGAGCACCAGGTCGCCACGATCGCGCTGGCCGCGTTCCGCGAGGTCTGCGGCCCGGACGACTGGATGTGGGCGCTGCACTGGCAGCACCAGTCCTACCGCGTCCGCCCGCACCTGATGTCCGGGAGCGCCCGGTGGCCGGTGCCGGTGTTCCCGCGCGCGGACTACCACCTGTTCCTGGCCTCGGACTTCTCGTACGGCACGCTCGGCCACCCGTGGGAGCGGACGCTGTGCGTGTTCGGCGAGAAGCTGGTGCCGGCGTTCGAGCGGCTGGGCGAAGGGGTGCTGTCGAACGTGCTGCGCCGTGACGGGAAGCCGTCGGCGCTGGCCCGCTGAGCCTTGCTACCGTTCTGCGGGTGTTCGAATATCACGGCTGGGTGACCATCCAGGCGACCGCGAGCGGCGACGACGACGCGGCGCTCCTGGAGCGCCTGGTCGACCGCGTGCACCGCGCGATCCGCGACGCGGCCGAGTTCGACCTGGTCGACCTCCGCTGGAGCGCGGGCATCCCGATGCTCCACTTCGGAGGGTTCGACAAGCACGGCGCCCAAGCCGCCGAACTGCTGACGCTCTTCACCCGAGCGGGCGAATTGGCCCCGGGTTCGTACGGCCTGCTCTTCACCTGGGACGACCAGGACACGGAGAACGACAACAACTTCCGCGTCTACCGGATGGCCCGGGGCCAGGTAACCGAGCGCGAAGACCCCCACCTGACGCCGGTGGCCCCCACGATCCTCGACACCTACGAGCTCTGAACCCGCGGCAGCCCCCCTGCGGCCTGACGAAGGCCCGGGAGCTCGGCCCGTCCGGGTGAAATGAACAAGGGGCCGCGGTCCGGTTTCCCGGACGCACGGCCCCTTGTTCCTGAGCGGATGACGGGATTCGAACCCGCGACCCTCACCTTGGCAAGGTGATGCGCTACCAGCTGCGCTACATCCGCACTGCCTTGCTGATGGGAAGAACTCTATACCCTCCGTGTGAGGGGGTTGTCACCGGGTCCCCCCGTTCCCGGACCGGTGCTTCGGTGTCACAGCTGGCGTACAAGGGGTGACGACGGCTGATTCGCTCCGTATGGTGTCTCCATTCGACCGAATGGGGAGACCTTCGGGGAGGAGGTGCCGGGCCGGATGACCGAGCTGGGCACGGTGCCGCCACCAGCGGCCTCGGAATCCGACGAGCAGGCACTGCTGCAACGGCTCCGCAACGGCGAGGACGCCGCGTTCGGGGAGCTGTTCGAGCTGCACGCCGCCGCGGTCCGCCGGCTCGCGCAGAGCCTGGCGGCCGATCGGTCCGAGGCCGAGGACATCACCGCGGAGACGTTCTTCCGCGTGCTGCAGGCCCTCCGCCGGGGCGCCGGTCCCCGTGACTACGTCCGCGCCTACCTCCTGACCGTCGCCCGCCGGGTGTCGTGGGAGTGGCACGGTGCCCGCCGGGACGTCCCGGTGTCCGACGACGAGCTGACCTTCCGCGCCGGGGCGGGTGCGGACACGCACGCCCGCACGGCCGAGCATTCGCTGATCACGACGGCGTTCACCAGCTTGCCGGAGCGGTGGCGGACGGTGTTGTGGCAGACCGAGGTCGAGGGCGAGCAGCCCGCGATGGTCGCTCCCCACTTCGGGTTGAGCGCGAACGCGACCGCCGCGCTGGCCCGCCGGGCCCGGCAGGGGCTGCGCGCGGCGTACCTGCAGGCGCACCTCTCGGTGAGCCGCGGGCCGGATTCGTGCCGGGCGGTCGTCGAAAAGCTCGGCGGGTTCACCGCGGGCAGCGTCACCGGTGCCGAGGCCGAGCGGATCAAGGCGCACCTGCACGGCTGCGCGTCGTGCCGGGCGACGCAGGACGAGCTCCGGGACGTCTGTTCGTCGCTGCGGGCGCACGCCGGCGTGCTGGTGCTGCTGGTGCCGGCCGCCGCTTCGCTGGGCGGCAGCGGGGTGCTGGCCGGGCTGGGCGCGACGGTCAAGGGCGTGCTGGTCGGGTCGAAGGTGAAGATCGGGCTGGCGCTGGCGTCGACCGCCGCGGTGGGTGCCGTGGGCGTCGCGGCCGGGCCGGTGCTGTTCGGGTCCGGGCCGGTCCAGGACGTCGGGTTGTCCGGCGGGGCGCCCGAGCTCGTCGTGGTGCCGCCGTCGGAGACCCACCACCAGCCGCCACCCCAGGCGCCGCCGGAGCCGCGGATCGGCATCGGCGTGCTGAACGGGCGCGGCACCGGGGCCGCGGTCCCGGCCCGGTCGCGGGGCGGGGAGCGCCAGGTCGCCGCGAACGAAGTCCCGCAGGTGCCGGTGGCCGGGGACGTCCCGGTCTCCGAAGTGGGCGGTGCCGGTGCGCAGCCGGCCCCGCGCGAAGACCTCACGTCGACGACGTACCTGGCGTCCGACCAGCCGCCGCCGACCTCGCCGCGGCTGGACACGTCGAGGCCGGAGATGACGATCACGACCGAGTCCACCGACGAGCCCGTGCCGGAGGACGCCAAGGGGCCCGAGCTGTCGCCGACCGGCCGGCCCGGCAAGCCGGTCCCGTCGTCGGACGAGGCGGAGAAGCCGGCGCCGAAGGACGATGAGACCGGAACGACACCGCCCGAACCGTCGACGACCGTGACACCGACATCGGAGAAGCCGTGCCCGGGCAGCGCGTCGTCCGTCACCGGGTCGGGCGAACCGGCGGACGCGACCGCGGCCCCGCCGTCGGGTTCTTGATCAGCGGTGATCTCCTCCGGCGGGCGAGATGTCCGATTCCTCCCTCGCGCGGGCGCGCCGCGGCACGGTAACGTTGAGGACGCTCACCCTGCGGGCGCCCCGGGAGGCAACTGAATGAACCGGCTGGTACGCGGCGAAGACGGCCGCGACTGGGTGGTCCGTGCCCAGATGGAATGGCGCGCACCGGCGACCGCCGACGACTTCGAGCACGACGTGGCGGGCAGCTACGGGCCCGGGATCGCGATGATCGTCGTCACCGCGCTGCTGGCGGTGATCCTCATCGTGTGGACGCCCGACCAGGTCAACGTGCCCGCGTGGGTGCTCTTGGCGCTGCTGCTCGTGGTGCTGTTCTTCCCGCTGCGGTGGATCCTGCGCCGCCCGTGGACCGTGGTCGCGGAGACCGAGGGCGACGTGACGGGGGACCGGCCGTCCGAGCGCTGGGTCGGCACCATCCGCGGCATGTTCACCGTGCAGGGCGAGGTCAAGAAGATCTCCAAGACCATCCAGCGGCACTCGCTGCCGGACTTCGACGGGCCGCTTCACCCGGTCGAGTAGGACACTGGAGCCATGCCCGAGCTACCCGAGGTCGAAGCACTGGCTCACCACCTGCGCGAGAACGCCGTGGGCCGGACGATCTTCCGCATCGATGTCGCATCGCTGAGCGTGCTCAAGACGGCGACACCGCCGTGGACCGAGCTGCACGGCCGCGAGATCACCGGCGCGACCCGGCACGGCAAGCACCTCGACGTCGTGGCCGGCGACCTGCACCTGGTCGTCCACCTGGCCCGCGCGGGCTGGTTGCGCTGGTCCGACGGCCTCGCCGCGGCGCCGCTGAAGCCGGGCAAGGGCCCGATCTCGCTGCGCGTGCACCTCGAGTCCGCCACCGGGCCGGGCTTCGACCTCACCGAAGCGGGCACGAAGAAGGGCCTCGCGGTGTGGATCGTGAAGGACCCGCAGGAGATCGCAAGCGTGGCGCGGCTGGGCCCGGATGCGCTCGCCGTCGACGCCGCCCAGCTGCGTGAACTGTTCGCCGGCAAGAACACCCGGCTGAAGTGGGCGCTCACCGACCAGTCGCTGCTCGCCGGGATCGGCAACGCCTACTCCGACGAGATCATGCACCGCGCGAAGCTCTCGCCGTACGCCACGATCGGCAAGCTCGGCGAGGGCGCGCTGGAAACCCTCGCCGAGGCGATCCGCGAGATCGAGACCGACGCCGTCGAGCGGTCGGTGGGGCAGAAGGCGGCCCGGCTGAAGGGCGAGAAGCGGTCGGGGCTGCGGGTCCACGCGCGCACCGGGCTGCCGTGCCCCGTCTGCGGCGACACGATCCGCGAAATATCCTTCGCCGACAAGTCGTTCCAGTACTGCCCGACCTGCCAGACCGGCGGCAAGCCGCTCGCCGACCGGCGGATGTCCAGGCTGCTGAAGTAGCGGCTTCCGGACGCTCGGTAGGGTCTTCTCCACCCTCGGTCAGCGCAGTTGGACAGAAAGTGGGATCAGGCCTTGCACCCGGTCGTTCGAGCGCAGAGCATGGACGCCGTGTCCGGGTTCCCGCTTGCGCAGATCGTCCCGTGGGGTCTTGTGGCGCTGCTCGGCGTCGCCGTGATCGTCCTGGTCGTGAAACTGCGCAAACCGGGCAGCGAGGTCGAGGACGCCATGCTGCAGGCGGTGCACCGGATGTCGAAGGCGGCGCCGAACCTGCGCTCCGGCCTGGACGAGGACGCCGCCGACAAGATCACCACCCAGCTGCTGCAGATGCTCGACTGCGTCGCCGTCGGCATCACCGACAGCGAAGGCACGCTCCTGTCCTGGGACGGCGAGGCGAACGAGCACTACGTCGACCTGGTCGAGGCGATCGGGGCGGCGATCCGCAAGCACCGCCGCGAGGTCGTCGCGCACGACCGGATGCCGTGCAACCACCGCGGCACCTGCCGGATGAAGACCGCGGTCATCGTGCCGCTGCTGGTGGAGGGCGAGACGGAGGCGGCGCTGATCGTCGTCGGCCGGACCCGCGGCCGGCTGGTGCAGATGGCCGACGCCGTCGCCCAGTTCGTCTGCACCCAGTTCGAGCTGGCCCGGCTCGACGAGTCGAAGCACCAGCTCCAGCAGGCCGAGATCAAGGCGCTGCGGGCGCAGATCTCGCCGCACTTCGTCTACAACGCGCTGAACACGATCTCCGCGCTGATCCGCACGGACCCCGAAGAGGCGCGAGAGCTGCTTCAGGACTTCGCCGACTTCACGCGCTACTCGTTCCGGACGTCGGGCATGTTCACCTCGCTCGCCGAGGAGCTGCGCAACATCGACCGCTACCTGACCATCGAGAACGCCCGCTTCGGCGGCCGGCTCGAGGTGCGGATGAAGATCGCGCCCGAGGTGCTCAGCGTCGTCGTGCCGTTCCTGATCATCCAGCCGCTGGTGGAGAACGCGGTCAAGCACGGGCTGGCCAGCAAGCCCAGCGGCGGCTGCGTCACGGTGATCGCGCAGGACTACGGCACCGAGGCGCTGATCAGCGTCGAAGACGACGGCATCGGCATGGACCCGCGGCGGCTCAACGACCTCAAGAGCGCCCACCGCACCGGCGCGCACGTCGGGCTCGGCAACATCAACCAGCGCATGCAGCAGGTGTTCGGCAGCGACTACGCGGTGATGGTCGAGACCGCGCCCGGCGCCGGCATGAAGGTGACGCTCCGGGTGCCGAAGTTCGTCCCGGGCGTCCGCCCGAACATGCCGGACTACAGCTCGGACGCCGAGGCCGACGTCCCCGCCCAGGGCGGCCCCGCCCAGGTCAACGGCGCCGAGGTGAACGGCGTCAACGGCACCCGCTCGGGCATCCTCCCCATGGGCTGAATCCGGCTAGCCTGGCTGCATGAGCGTTACGGACAAACTGGCTTCGCGGATCCCGGTGCTCGCCGACCGGGTCGAGCGCAAGGACGTCGTGGCCGTGGTGAAGCTGCACGGCGTGATCACGCCGTCGCCGTCCCCGCTGGCCAGGGGCGCGATCAACCTCGCCGCCGTCGAATCGGCCCTGACCAGGGCGTTCGGCCACGAGCGATTGAAGGCGGTGGCGCTGCTGGTGAACTCCCCGGGCGGCGCGCCGACGCAGTCGGGGCTGGTCGCCGAGCGGATCCGCCAGCTGGCCGACGAGAAGAACGTGCCGGTCCTGGCGTTCTGTGAGGACGTCGCCGCCTCGGGCGGCTACTGGCTGGCCTGCGCGGCGGACGAGATCTACGCCCACCGCACGTCGATGGTCGGCTCGATCGGCGTGATCAGCGGCGGCTTCGGCTTCACGGGGCTGCTGGAGCGCTTCGGGATCGAGCGCAGGCTGCACACGGCGGGCGCGAACAAGTCGCGGCTCGACCCGTTCTCGCCCGAGAAGCCCGAAGACGTCGAGTGGCTGAAGAAGATGCACACCCAGCTCCACGAGCTGTTCGTGAACTGGGTCAAGGAACGCCGCGGCGACCGCCTGACGGACGCGGAGGACCTGTTCACCGGCGACGTCTGGCTCGGCGCGAAGGCGGTCGAGCTCGGCCTGGCCGACGGCCTCGGCAGCCTCCGCCAGGTCATCACCGAGCGCTACCCGGACGCCGAGATCTCGGTGGCCGAGCCGAAGAAGCCCCTCCTCGCCCGCCTGGGCATCGGCGCACCGGCGGCCGCGTCGGCGGTCCTGGACGCGGTGACCCAGAAGGCCGCCTGGTCCCGCTTCGGCCTCTGAGGGGCAACTTGCCAAAACTTCTGAAAAAGTTCAGAACTGGCGCATGGTCACCACCGAGGTGCAGTGGAGCGAGTTGCAGCGCGACCCCAAGAGTGTCGTTGCCCTTGCCGATGAGGGCGACGTCCGGGTTCGTCGCCGCGACGGCGCTGCCCTATTGCTGACGAGGGAAGATCGGGCGAGTTCGGCTTCGGAAGGTTCCATCGTGGCGGCGCGGGCGCTGCGCAACGTGCTGGCTCATTTGCCGCATGACGTCGCGGCGAGCGCGCTCCTCGATGAGTTTCCGTGGGTGGACGTCCTGCCAGAGGCTGAGCAGGCTCAGTTCGTCCGGGACTTCGCACGCGCCTTCCAGGCTTCCGCGGAGCTGGGGCAGTGGTCGGTTCTGGCGCAGACGATCACCGAATGGCGCAGCACCGCTGCTATTCACGCCGACCCGAGACTCAGTGGCAAGCTCACCGGCCCGATCGACGAAGACTTCGGTCCGGTGCCGGGACCTGTGGACGCCTGATCGATGCCGGCCAAACGTGGCGATCGTGTCGCGCCTCCGGCGCGTCCCGGTGGCTGGGAAGCGCGCTTCGTGACCACTGAAGCGGCAAAGGGCTGGGAGGCTCTTTGCCAGGGGGCGAAGCCAAGCAGACCGACTAGTCCGATGTCCGATTCGGGTATTTCCGGGCAGACTTTGTGACCCAGATCACCTAACCCTGGTAACGCCTCTGGAACCACCGCAAGTCGTCAGGTCTCCTTGTCGACGGGCTTTGTTGTGAACGGCAACAAATCCGGTCGACAAGGAGGTCGTACCCGATGCCCCACTCCCGCAGACTCGCTCTCGGCGCGGTGCTCGGCGCCGCACTCATCACCGTCCCGCTCACCCTTCCCGCCGCCGCGTCCATCCCGCCGCCCGAATCGGGCTGGACCACCGTCTTCGCCGACGACTTCACCGGCGGCTCCGGAACCCTCCCCAGCAGCGCGAACTGGCTCATCGACACCGGCCACGGCTACCCGGGCGGCCCCGGCAACTGGGGCACCGGCGAGATCCAGAACTACACGGCCAGCACCAGCAACCTCTCCCAGGACGGCGCCGGCAACCTCCGCATCACGCCGCTGCGCGACGGCTCGGGCACCTGGACGTCGGCCCGCATCGAAACCCAGCGCACCGACTTCAAGCCCCCGGCCGGCGGCGTAATGCGGATCGAAAGCCGGATCCAGATGCCGAACGTCACCGGCGCGGCCGCGCTCGGCTACTGGCCCGCCTTCTGGGCCCTCGGCGGCCCGTACCGCGGCAACTACTGGAACTGGCCCGCCATCGGCGAGTTCGACATCATGGAGAACGTCAACGGGATCAACTCCGTCTGGGGCGTCCTGCACTGCGGCGTCAACCCGGGCGGCCCGTGCAACGAGACCACCGGCCTGCCGAACAACCGGGCCTGCCCCGGCAGCAGCTGCCAGTCGGCCTTCCACACCTACCGCTTCGAATGGGACGCGAGCACCAGCCCGCAGGTCCTGCGCTGGTTCGTCGACGGGCAGCAGTTCCACTCCGTGAGCCAGAACCAGCTCGACGCGACGACGTGGGCGAACATGACCACCCACCAGGGCTACTTCGTGTTGCTGAACGTCGCGATCGGCGGCGCGTTCCCGAACAACAACTCCGGCACGACCACGCCGGGACCGGGGATCGTGCCCGGCCGCCCGATGGTCGTCGACTACGTCACGGTGACCACCCGCGGCGGCGGGGGCGGCACGACGACCCCGCCGACCACGACGACCCCGCCCAGCGGCGGGAGCAGCGCTTATAGCACCATCCAGGCCGAGTCGTTCGGCCAGCAGTCCGGCGTGCTCACCGAGACCACCACGGACACCGGCGGCGGGCAGAACATCGGCGCGGTGGCCAACGGCGACTGGGTCCTCTACCCGAACGTCGACTTCGGGAGCAGCGCGGCGACGAACTTCCAGGCCCGCGTCGCGTCCGGCGCGGCGTCCGGCGTCAGCGGGCTCGTCGAGGTGCGGCTCGACAGCCGGTCCAACGCGCCCATCGGCAGCTTCGCGGTGGGCAACACCGGCGGCTGGCAGAGCTGGCGGACCGTCCCGGCGAACATCAGCTCGGTGACCGGCGTGCACAACGTCTACGTGACGTTCACCAGCGGCCAGCCCGCGGATTTCGTGAACCTGAACTGGTTCACCTTCGTGCATTGAGAGGAAGGGCCCGCGGCCCCGGCCGCGGGCCCTCTCACATCAGGCGGACGGGGGCTGGACATTGCACTCGGCAATGGGCAGGATGCGTTTCACTGTGAGTGCTCACGATGACACCCGGAAACTCGTGGTCCTGGCCGTGGACGACGAGCCGAACGGTCTTGACGAACTCGTCCACTGCCTGCGCAACAGCCCGCACGTGGCGAAGGTGTTCCCGGCGATCGACGCCTCCGAGGCGCTGCGGTTGCTGTCCACCGACGACCCGAGGCTACGCGAACGCAAGGACCGCGGCCTGCCGATCGTCGACGCCGTCTTCGCCGACATCGACATGCCCGGGCTGTCCGGCATGGAGATGTCGCGCGTGTTCGCCGCGCTGCGGCCCTCGCCCGCGCTGGTGTTCGTCACCGGGCACGCCGAGGAAGCGGTCAACGCCTTCGACCTCGGCGCCCTCGACTACGTGCTCAAGCCGTACCAGCAGGATCGCCTCGACCGCGCGATCACGCGCGTGCTGGACAAGCTGGCCGCCGCCGCGGCGCCCCCGCCCGGTGCGCTGGGCGGCGAGCCGGTCAAGAACGACGACGAGGTCATCCCGGTCGAGCTGGCCGGCACCACCAAGCTCATCCCGCGTTCCTCGGTCCGCTGGGTCGAGGCGCAGGGCGACTACGCACGGCTGTTCACCACCGAAGGCAGCCACCTGGTCCGCATCCCGCTGGCCCAGCTCGAAGAGCGCTGGGAGAAGGCCGGGTTCGTCCGCATCCACCGGTCGTTCCTGGTCGCCCTGCCGCTGATCACCGAGCTGCGCATGGGCCAGGGCGGCTACCAGGTCGTCATCGGCAACGAGGAGAAAGTGCTGCCGGTGAGCCGGCGGCACACCCGCGCGCTGAAGGACCGGCTGGTCGGTTCGGGCCGGAACGGCTGAGCCTGAGGACCGGCCATGACCGACGACTTCTACGAGCGCCGCGCGAACGGCGTCCGCGAACCGGATCCGACCCTCGGCAGGCGCGCCCGGCAGCGGCCGCTGCCGCAGCCGGCCGACCGGGCCGTCGTCGAGTCCCTGCCGCCGGCGCCGGAGAACGAGCCGCCGCCGAAGCCGGAACACCATGCGAAACCCAAGCGCGAGCGGGTGATCCTCAACGACCCGCGCCGCGGCGCCGGCACCCTGCGCGCCCGCGTCGAGCTGGAGGAGCAGACGAGCTGGGGGAAGCTGCTCGTCCGCGATCACCTGGTGAAGGTGCAGCTGCGGACGGCCCTGCTGCTCGCCCTGCTCGTCGTCGGCGTCTTCGGCTCGCTGCCCGTGCTGTTCTACCTGGTGCCCGGGTTCTCGCAGGCCAGCCTGCTCGGCATCCCGGTGGCCTGGCTGATTCTCGGCGTGCTGCCGTTCCCATTCCTGTTCGGCGTCGGAATCTGGTACAACCGGCTCGCCGAACGCAACGAACGCGCGTTCGTGGACATGATCGAAAACTAGTTTCGCACTCACTCGTGCGAGGATTCCTCCCGTGCAGTTGAACCCGTGGGCCTTGACCGGCATCGTGCTGGTCGCCGTGGTGACGCCCTACCTCGGTCACCGCTCCTCGCGGTCGGCGACGAGCACGCACGACTTCCTGGTCGCGCGGCGCACCGTGCGGTCCCGCCGCAACGCCGCCGCGATCTCCGGCGAGTACCTCTCCGCGGCTTCGTTCCTCGGCATCGCCGGAATCGTGCTGAAGGACGGCGCCGACGCGTTGTGGTTCCCGATCGGGTTCACCGCGGGGTACCTGGCGCTGATGCTGTTCGTGGCCGCGCCGCTGCGTCGCTCCGGGGCCTACACACTGCCCGACTTCGTCGAAATGCGGCTCGGTTCGCAGGGCCTGCGCCGGTTCTCCACGGCGTTCGTCGTGTTCATCGGCGTCCTCTACATGGTCCCGCAGCTGCAGGGCGCCGGGCTGACGCTGGCGACGATCCTCCCGGTGCCGGTGTGGTCGGGCGCCATCGCGGTGATGGTCCTCGTGGCGTTCAACGTGATCTCCGGCGGCATGCGGGCGATCACCGTGGTGCAGGCGCTGCAGTACTGGATCAAGCTATTCGCCATCTCGGTGCCTGCGTTCGTGCTCTGCATGGTGTTCTTCACCGGCGGCAGCCCGGACGGGTTCCGCCCGCTCGGCGCGCCCGCCCCGCCGGTGTTCGTCAGCGACACCACCGTCGACGTGCAGACCGACGTCACCCTGCACGTCACCTCGGACACCTACCTCTACGCCTACGGCCGCACCGACAACGGCCCGGCCGCCGGGCCGACGCACTGGACACCGCTGGCGCCGCACACGGTTTCCGAGGGCACCAAGCTGAAGTTCATGGCCGGCACCCCGGTCCCGGTGGTCAGCGACGCGAGCGCGGACAACGCGGACTGGCTGCACCCGGCCTCGGGCAGCCTCACCGACCTGCTCCAGACGTACTCGCTGATGTTCGCGACCTTCCTCGGCACCATGGGCCTGCCGCACGTGCTGGTCCGCTTCTACACCAACCCCGACGGCAAGGCCGCGCGCCGCACGACCGTGCACGTCCTGCTGCTGCTGGGCCTGTTCTACCTGTTCCCGACGCTGCTGGGCGCGCTGTCGCGGATGTACGTCCCGGAACTGCTGGTGACCGGCCAGGCGGACGCGGCGATCTTGCAGCTGCCCTCGGCGATCCTGCCGGGCGTCGGTGGCCAGATCCTCGGCGCGGTCACCGCGGCCGGCGCCTTCTCGGCGTTCCTGTCGAGCACGTCCGGGCTGCTGGTGAGCGTCGCCGGGGTCGTGTCGACCGACCTGCTGCCCGGCCGGGTGCGGGACTTCCGGGTGGCGGCCGCGCTGGTCGCGCTGTGCCCGATCGCGCTGGCGGTCGTGCTGCGACCGGAGGACATCTCGCTGTCGATCGGGCTGACGTTCGCGCTCGCCGCGTCGACCTTCAGCCCGCTGCTGGTGCTGGGCATCTGGTGGCGCAAGCTGTCCTGGCCGGGCGCGCTGGCCGGGATGTTCGTCGGCGGCGGCCTGGTGCTGGCCGCGCTGGTGGTCAACGTCGTGAGCGGCTACACCGGCGGCTGGGCGCCCTGGTTCGTCAACCAGCCCGCGCTGATCACCGTCCCGGTCGCCTTCGTGACGACGTACCTGGTCAGCCGCGTCACCGGCTACGGCCGCCCGGAGCACGTCCACGACATCATGCTGCGGCTGCACGCGCCGGACCCGCTCGGCTTCATGCGCGACCGGGCCGTCGCCCGGTTCGGCCAGGCCGAGGAGAAGGCCCGGGTCACCGGGCGCGGCCGGCACCGCAAGTGATGCGCTGACCTCACGCGCGGGCAACGCCTGCGCATGGCAGCATGGGAATCGTGGTGAGCCCTGCTGAACTGCCGACCGCCGAGGTCCGCGATCTGCCCCAAGACGGCCTCGTGCTGCTCGACGTCCGCGAAGACGACGAGTGGGCCGCCGGGCACGCGCCCGGCGCGGTGCACATCCCGATGGGGGAGCTGCCCGCCCGCGTCGGTGAACTGGCCGATCTGCCCGACGACCAGCCGATCCACGTGATCTGCCGCAGCGGCGGCCGGTCCGCGCGGGCGGCGGCCTGGCTGAACCAGAGCGGCTGGGACGCGGTGAACGTCGCCGGCGGCATGGGTGCGTGGCAGCGCGAAGGCCGTCCGATGGTCGGCGAGCACCCCGGCATCGAACCCGAAGTGATCTAACCTTGCACCCGGGGCAGCCTCCCGCCGGGCAGCCGTACCCGCACGGGTATTGGCCGCGTCAGGCGCCGCCGCCGTCCGCCCAGCAGCTGCAGGGCCGGACGCTGGCCGCCCAGCCGGAGCCGTACCCCTACCACCGCCGTCCGGCGCACCGGCCGAAGCTGCGCTGGGTGGCGACCCCGCCGCCCGGAGCGTGGCCACGCCGCCGCGTCGTCGCGCCCGAGCCGTACCTCGGCCCGCCGTCGTACCCGGTCCCGCCGCGCTGGGGGTTCCCGAACCTGGTCTGGCGGCGCCCGACGACGGTGCCCGGCACGGCCTCCGACGAGACCCGTCCGATCGACCGGGTGCCGGTGCTCAGCCGCAGCCTGGTCGTCGTCCTGTTCGCGTTCGCGGTGCTCGCCGTGGCCGCCGCGAGTGCGGAAATCTGGCGGTACGTGCTGCTCGTCCAGGGCCGCGAATCCGCGCTGTCCCGCTCGGTGGTGGCGTTCTCCGACGGCTTCGTGCTCACCGCCGGCCTGCTCGCCTCGATCCTCGCGCTGCTGCCCGCCGGGCTGTCGCTCTGGTGGCTGCTGGTCGCCCGCCAGGCGGCGGCGGACGTGTCGGGTGACGCCCCGCCGCGGCCGGTGTGGCAGGTGCTGGTCGGCGTCCTCGTCCCGGTGGCGAACCTGCCGCTGGCGCTGTCGGTCGTCGGCGAACTGGAACACGCGGTGCTGGGCCGCTCGCGGGACGCCCGGCCGAAGCCGTCCCGCCAGGTGCTCGGCTGGTGGGGCGCCTGGCTGCTGAACTGGATCCTGCTCGGCGTGTCGATCGGCTGGCGCTTTCGCGACGACGTGCAGTCGATGGCCGACAGCGTCGTCCTGGTCGCGCTGACCGACCTGTCCGCGGCCGGGCTGGCGGTGCTGACGGCCCTGGTCGTGCGGCGGTTCTCCGCGCTGCTGGCGCCGTCGGAGGCCCTGGCCGTGCGCGAGCTGCGCGTGCTGAAGGTCCGGGGTGCGCCCGAGCCGGAGCTGCGGTCTTCGCGGCCGGCCGGCGCCGCTCGCTAGTAGCCGCCGTAGGCCGGTTCCAGCCGGTCGAAGGCCTGTTCCGCGATGGGCCAGAGCTCGCCGACGATCGCCTTTTCGTTCTCGAGGGTCCGGTCGAAGACCTCCTGGAAGAGCACGCGCAGGACCGTGGCGAGGTGCGCCGCGGCGAGCGTCGGCTCGAGCTCTTCCTCGGGGTGGCGCCGGACGAGCAGGTCGGCGAGCGCCGTCTCGCGCTCGCGGTGCATCTCGTGCAGCGCGTTCGTCAGGATCGGGCTGTCCTTGATCATCCGCACGAAGCCGGGGCCGGAGAAGCCGACCAGGGCGTGTTCGGCGCCCAGCGCTTCGAAGTAGAGCTCGCGCGTGTCGTGGAAGACGCTGTCGCGGATCAGGGCGGCGGGCCAGGACGCGAAGTCGGCGCGGATGTCGAAGACCAGGTCTTCCTTGCGCGGGAAGTGGTTCGTCACGGTCATCTTGGCGACCCGCGCCTCGGCGGCGATGTCCGCGATCGTCACGTCCTCGAAACCGTTGAGGATGAACAGGCGCGTGGCCACGTCGGAGATGGTCTTCCTGGTCTCGTGCTTCTTCCGGTCGCGGAGTCCCTCGCTCATGGCGTCACTCTACTGGGTCGAACCCAAGTTTGTGCTTGACCCACTGAGTAGGTCCGACCTAATCTGAGGTCCGACCCAATCAACCGGGGGTGAGCATGACAACGGCGGTACGGCCCGATGCGGCGCTGTGGCGGCTGGGCGGAGTCCTGATCATGGGCGCGGTGCTGTCGATCCTCGACGCGACGATCGTGACGGTCGGGATCGGCTCGATCGCCCGTGACCTGGGCAGCCCGCTGACCACGGTGCAGTGGGTGGCGAGCGCGTACCTGCTCGCGGCCTCGATGGCCATCCCGCTGTCCGGCTGGCTGACCGACCGCTTCGGCGGCCGCGCGGTCTGGCTGGCGGCGGTGGCGATCTTCACCGCGGGCACGCTGCTGTGCGGCTTCGCCTGGTCCGCGCCGGCGCTGGTGGCCTTCCGGGTGCTCCACGGCCTGGGCGGCGGGCTGATGCAGCCGGTCGGGCAGGCGGTGTTCGCCCAGGCGGCGGGTCCGGCCCTGGGCCGGATGATCGGCGTGATCACCCTCCCGGCAACGGTGGCCCCGGTCCTGGGCCCGATGCTCGGCGGCGCCCTGGTGGCGGACTTCGGCTGGCGCTGGATGTTCTTCGCCATCGTCCCGCTGGGAGCGGCCACGTTCCTCTGCGCCCGCCGCCTCCTCCCGGCCCCGCCCCCTGGCGGCCCGCACGCCCCGCTGGACATCCGCGGCATCGCGTTGCTGTCGCCCGGTCTCGGAGCGTTCGTCTACGGCTTGGCCGAGGGAGTGGTTGTGGCCTGGATGTCCGGAGCCGCTCTGCTGCTGGCGTACGGCATCCACGCATCCCGGGCGGCGTCACCGGTGCTGGACCTGGCGTTGTTCCGGAACAGGGGGTTCGCGGTGGCGAGCGTGAGCACGTTCCTGCTGGGAGCATCGCTGTACAGCTCGATGCTGCTGCTCCCGCTGTACTACGAGCAGGTCGAGCACGCGAGCGCGCTGCGGGCCGGGCTCCTCCTGGCACCCCAGGCCCTCGGCTCAGCAGCGGCACTGCTGGCCGGCGGCCGCTTGCTGTCCCGCTTCGGCCCCCGCCGCATGATGCTGGCCGGACTAGCCTTGTCCCTCCTGGGAACGCTGGCCTTCACCCGCCTCACCACGGCCCCCGACAGCGCCCTGCTGATGGCGTCCCTGTTGATCCGCGGAGCCGGCCTGGGCGCGGCAACAACCCCCGGCATGACAACCCTCTACGGCTCCCTGCAGCGGTCCCAGATCCCCCGGGCGGCGAGCGCCTTCAACGTAATCAACCGCATCGGCGGCTCACTCGGCACGGCCCTGCTGGCGGCAATCCTCCACCACGAGCTGACAGCCACCCCCGCCCCAACCCCGTCAGCCTTCGCTACCACCTTCACGTGGGCACTCGCGCTCTCGGCCCTGACCTTGATCCCGGCCCCGTTCTTCCCTCGAAGGAGCACCCGATGACTCTCCGCCTCCTGAGCGTCCACGCTCATCCCGACGACGAGTCCAGCAAGGGCGCGGCCACTTTGGCCCGCTACGCGGCCGAAGGCGTAGACGTCCTGGTCGCCACCTGCACGGGCGGCGAACGCGGCGACGTCCTGAACCCAGCCCTCGACACGGCCGAGACGTGGGCGGACCTCCCGGCGATCCGCCGTCGGGAGATGGCCGCGGCCGCCGAGATCCTGGGCGTCCGCCAGCGCTTCCTGGGCATGGTGGATTCGGGCCTGCCCGGCCCCGGCGAGCCGTTGCCCGAAGGCTGCTTCGCGGCCCTGCCGCTGTCCGAGGCGGCGGCGCCGCTGGTGGCCCTGATCCGCGAGTTCCGCCCCCACGTGGTGATCACGTACGACGAAACGGGCGGTTACCCGCACCCGGACCACATCCGCACCCACGAGGTGACGCTCGAAGCCTTCACCGCGGCCGCCGACCCCGCCCGCTATCCCGGCGCGGGCGCGGCATGGCGTCCCCAAAAGCTGTACTACCAGGCAACCCTGAGCCGCGCCTGGTTCCAGGCCATCCACGACGCCACCCTGGCCGCCGGCCTCGAGTCGTCCATGTCCGAGGTCCTCAGCGAGCTCCCACCCGACAAATTCCCGGTGACCACCAAAATCCGCTGCGAGGCCTACTTCGCGACGCGAGACCAAGCCCTCCTCGCCCACAAAACCCAAGTAGACCCAGCCCACCCGTTTTTCGCCCACTCAAGAGAAATCGAACGCCAAGCCTGGCCCCACGAGGACTACCACCTGGCCCACCCCGCCCCCGCCCCAACCCCAGAAACCGACCTCTTCACCGGAGTAACCCCCTAACCCCCGTGTCGTCCACCCAGGTACGCGAGTTCCGCCTTCAATCACGCGAGTTCTGTCCGGAATCACGCGAGTTCCGCGTCCAGTCACACGAGTTCCGCCTGGAAGCACAGCAAAACCGGGGCGGGCGCCCCCATCAAGCGGTAACCCGGAGCTCCCGCAACCCCCGAATCACGAACTCCGGCCGCCGCGGCGGCGTCCCGACCAACCGCAGCCCCGGCAGCTTCTCCGCGAGCGCACTCAGCGCAGCGGCGACCTCCACCCGAGCGAGAGGAGCACCCACGCAGTAGTGGATCCCGAGACCGAACCCGAGGTGGGCGTTCGGCGTCCGGCCGATGTCCAGGCGGTCCGGCTCGTCGAACACCTCCGGGTCGCGGGCCGCGGCACCCAGCATTGCGCCGATCTTCTCGCCACGGGGCACGACATACCCGCCGATCGACACGTCCTCGGTCGCCGTCCGCTCGAATAGTTGCAGAGGCGCGTCGAACCGGATCAGCTCCTCGACGCACGAATCCAGAAGGGCAGGTGAGGCCAGCAGGCGCTCCCACTGGTCCCGGTGGGTGAGCAAGGCCGTGATGCCGTTGCCGAGCACGTTGACCGTCGCCTCGTGGCCGGCCATCAGCAGCAGGACCGCGGTGGCCACCAGCTCGTCGGGCGTCAGCTCGCTGCGCAGAAGGTCGCTGATGATGTCGTCGCCCGGTGCGTCGGTGCGGGCCGCGGCGACCGAGCGGACGTAGTCGACGAACTCGGCTGCGGCGCGCTCGGCCGCGTCGCGGTCCTCCGACGGGAGGTCGTACTCGTACATCTTCACGATGGCGTTGGACAGCTGGACCATCCGCGGCCCGTCGGTGCCGGGGACGCCCAGCAGTTCGGCGATCACCGCGACCGGCAGCGGCTGGGCGAGGTGCTCCAGCAGGTCGGCACTGCCGTCGGCGGCGATGGCGGCGGCCAGGTCGTCGACCATGCGGGCGGCGAGCTCGGCGACCATCGGGCGCAGCCGTTGCACGTGGCCGCGGCCGAACGCGCCCGCGATCAGGCGCCGCAGCCGCGTGTGGGCCGGCGGCTCGTTCTCCAGGAGCGAGTTGCGGTGCAGCAGGTTGAACGAGGCGAACCGCTCGAGCGGCTGGGCGTCCTGCCAGATCCGGCCCAGGCCTCGGTGGCGCAGCACGGCCGACGACGAGGCGTGCGACACCGCGACGGCGAGGCCGAGCCCTTCGTGGAAATGGACTTCGCCCTGCGTTCGCAGCGCAGCGAACGCCGGGTACGGGTCTTCGAGGAAGGCGGGATCGCGGGGGTCGAACACGTCGCGAGACTAACCCTTCGATAGCGTCTGAAGCCGAGCCAGAGGAGGCAGCAGTGGGCAAGGGCGCGCGCAAGAAGGGTCCTAAGCAGGCGTCGGACCGCAAGCCGAAGGTGCGCGACGTCTTCGTCGGCCAGCCGTTCGAAGGGCTGGCGGCGGAGCCCGAGCTGATCGCGCTGCGCGAGTTCGTGCCGTCCGCGACGGCCCAGCTCACCCTTGCCGACGGTGGTGACGTCATCCTCGGGACCGTGCTGCCGATGGCGGCCGCCGCGTTCGTCCGCTCGGACGGCCGGCGTTACCTCGGCCTGCAGGTCCAGACCCGCTCGTCCGACATCAGCCGCGACCTCGGCCGCTCGCTGAAGTGGCTGCTGGACGCCAAGGAGGGCGATGTCCTCGGCGTGCCGGACACCACCACCCCGCCCGCGGCCGACGAGCACGCCCGGCTGCAGGACCTGCTGGCGCCGGGTGCCGAACTCGACGTCACGCTGCACACGGACTTCGGCTGGTGGCTGCCCGAGGACGCCGACGCGACCGGTGACGTCGCCGTGTCGCTCGAGCGCGCGAACGCCGCGATCATGCCCACCGAACGGCTCGGCTCGGGCGCCTACTGGGTCCTCGCCGGCGAGAAGGCGCACCTGCGCTGGGTCCGGCCGGAGCCGGAGAACCTGCTGCTCCAGGCCCTCGCCCGGCTGTCCGCGGCCGGCGAGCTCGGCCTCGGCGAGGGCTCGCGCTACGCGGGTTCGTTCCGGGCGCACGGCCTGCTCGTCCCGGTCTGGGACCTCGACCCCGAGGCCCACGCCCGCGAGTGGGCCGACGCCAAGGACGCCCTCGGCGCCCGGCTCGAGACGGCGTTGAAGTCGCTCGACGACGAGCCGCTGAACGCGGCCGAGCGGCGGGCGCGCGACGGCCTCGTCGGCCGGCAGCTGACCCTGCGCTGACCGTCGTCGGCAGGCCAGCCGACCGTCGTCGGCGGGTGCCGGACCATCGGTACGCACCGGTGGTCCTCCACCCTTCGGTGAGCGTTCAACCAGGCACTATGTGGCGGAAGAGACACCGCTGGTGCAGCGCGCCGGTGGGACGATTCTCTGCGTGATACTTCACATCTGCGGGGCGGCCGACTGGGCCGAAGTGGGGGAAGACGGCGAGTACCGGGATCCGTCCCTGGACGAAGTCGGGTTCATCCACTGTTCCGACTTGGGCACGGTGAACCTGCCGGCCAACATCCGGTTCCGGGGCCGGACCGATCTGGTGCTGCTCGAAATCGACCCGGCGAAGGTCGACGCGCCGGTCCGCTGGGAGGACGGGCTGCCGCCGCACCCGGAGGGGATCTGGTTCCCGCACGTCTACGGCCCGATCCCGCGTGCGGCGGTCGTCGGCGTGCACGAATTCCGAGAGTCCGAGGGCGGCGGCTTCCGCCTGCCCGACTCGCTCGCCCACCGCTGACGTGGGCAGATCATCGCCCGGCCGACCCAGAAGAAATTCGGCCGGGCACGCGGGCAACCTGAGGGGGCTGTGATGCGTGTTGGGGAGGAAAGCGACTCGGCTTCTGGCTACCCGACCCCGAGGGGAGGCGATACGGTGACCGCTGCGGCACCCGTCTTCACCGGGGGAGATACCTGGGTGACCAGCGCAGGCCGAGGGAGGGCCGCGACGTTGGCTGGCGAGTTCGTCGACTTCGGCGACTTCGTGCAGGCCACCCTGCCCGGCTTGCTGCGGTACGGCCACGCGCTCACCGGCAACCCGCACGACGCGGCGGACCTGGTGCAGACCGTGCTGGAGAAGATCGGCTCGCGCTGGACGTACGTCCACGAGAAGACCGGCGATCCGCTGGCCTACGTCCGCCGCTCGATGGCGAACGCGCACGTGAGCCGCTGGCGGCGGACGCGCCGGGAGAACCTTGTCGCGGACCTGCCGGACACCAGCCCGCACGTGCCGTCCGACCCGTTCGAGCACGAGCCGCTGTGGCGTGCGTTACGGACGCTGCCGCCGAGGCAACGGGCCGTCATGGTCCTGCGTTACTACGAAGGTCTCTCGGAAGCGGAGATCGCCGGCGCCCTCGGGATCACCCAGGGCACCGTCAAGAGCCAGGCCAGCAAGGCGATCGCGTCGCTGCGGATGAAGCTGAAGTCGGTCGACGGCGAAGGCGAAGGGAGTGGTGCGGGTTGAACATCTCCGAGGACGAACTGGAGCAGCGCCTGCGCGCCCTGTTCGCCGACGAGCGGCTGGACCTGCCTCCGCCGCCGGACGCCGGCACCGTCATCGTCACCGGGGCGCGCCGCCGCCGCCGTCGCCGGCACGTCGTGCAGGCCGTGGCCGGGGTCGCGGCCGCCGTGGTCGCCGTGGCGGGCGGGCTGACCATGATCCGGTTCCACGCCGAGGACGGCACCGCGGTGATGTCCGCCGACGGCACCGGAACCAGTGGCAAGCCGCCGGAGAACCTCACGGCGGGCCGGTCACCGGAGCCGTCGACGCCCGGGCCGACCGGCACCCAGAGCATCCAGGCTTCCGCGCCGCCGGGCGCGTCGACGTCGCGGCCGCCGCGGCCGCCGTCGACCCCGCGGCCGTCCACGCTCCCCGGTGTGGCCACCGGGCCGCTGCTCGCGGCCGACGGCTTCGGCAAGCTCAAGCTCGGCATGTCCGAGGCCGACGTGACGGCGCAGGCCGTGACGCTCAGCGAACCGCAGGTCGGCGCGAGCTGCACCGTCTACAAGGCACAGGGCAGCGGGGTGCCGGTGGCCGCGAGCGTCGTCATTTCGAAGGCGGCCGGGCTGGTCGTCGTCACCCCCGACGTGGCCGCGCACACCGCCGAAGGCATCGGCGCCGGCGCCACCAAGGACCAGATCCTCGCCACCTACCCGGCGGCCAAGGAGGAGTCCGGCGACGTCGTCGCCCCGGCCGGCACCGCCGCCGAATACCGCTTCCGGCTCGGCGAGACCGGGGTCGTGCAGACGAGCCTTTCGAGCCGCGCCCAGGACTGCGCCGGCTGAGGGCCGGGCGCATGCGGAAACCCGGGCTGTCCACAGGGGGAGAGCCCGGGTTTCCCGTTTTCGGGACTACAGCGCCCCGCCGGCCACCGGCGGCATCTGCGAGTCGGCGCCGCCGTCGCCGACGGACTCGCGGTGCAGGTGGTTCTCGACCTCGAACAGGTTGCCGTTCGCGCGCTTGACGACGTTCAGCAGCGTGCTCATCTGCGAGATCTCTTCGACCTGCTCCTTGAGGAACCACTGCGTGAACTGCTCGCTGATGTAGTCCTCTTCGGCGCGCGCGGCCTTCGCCATCGCGGAGATGTCGACGGCCACCTCCTTCTCCTGCTCGAGCGCGAGCTCGATGAGCTCGGTGACGCCGGAGAAGTCGTTGCGCACCTCCCCGGTGCCGGGGATCTCGACGTGGTGGTCGCGGTCGAGCATGTACTGCACCAGCGCCATCGCGTGGTTGCGCTCCTCGACGGACTGCTTGTAGAAGTGCTTCGCCAGCTGCGGGAGGTCCTCGGCGTCGAACCACACCGCGAGCGCGATGTACTGCTGGGACGCGTTGAACTCGTTGTGGATCTGCGCCTGCAGCAGTTCGTAGAACTTCGAGCGCGGCTCTTTCTTCTTGGTGAGGGCCATGCAGACCAGAATAGATCAAGATTGGCGGGAATTCCACTCGGGACTGGTGATCCGGCCCCTATTAGGGTTACCATTCCTAAAGAAGACTTGCCTAATTTAAGTAAGCCTTCCCTAAAAGCCGCGGCAATTTAGGGAAGGCTTGCCATCACAGCGGATCGCGCCGGACCGGGCAGGACATGCACCGCGGCCCGCCCCGGCCGGAGCCCAGTTCGGAGCCCGCGATCGGCAGCACCTCGATGCCGGCCGCCTCCAGCCGTTCGTTCGTCTCGACATTGCGCTCGTAGCCGACGACGACACCCGGCGCCAGGGCGAGCGTGTTGTTGCCGTCGTCCCACTGCTCGCGTTCGGCCGTCACGGGGTCGAGGCCGGTGTCGATGACGCGCAGCCGGTCGATCTCCATCGCCTCGGCCGCGGCCACCAGGAACGGCGCCGGGCCGGCCACCTTCACCCCGCCGTCGCCGGTCGGGCGCAGCGTGAACGCCGTCAGCGAGTCGCGCGCCAGCGGGTACATCACCACCGCGTCCGCGTCGACCATCGTGCACACCGTGTCCAGGTGCATGGTCGCGCGGGACTGCTCGATCGGCACCGCCAGCACGGTGTGCGCGATGCCGTCGGCGAACACCGACCGGGCCAGGGACTCCGCGCCGGCCGCCGTCGTCCGCTCGCCGACGCCGATGGCGAGCACGCCCGGCGCCAGCAGCATCACGTCGCCGCCTTCGATCGGCGCCGAATGGGCGCCGTAGGCGCGGGCCGCGTGGCGGAACTGCGGGTGGTAGGCGTAGATCAGGTCGAGCACCGCGGTCTCGCGGCGGCGCGCAGGCATGTTCAGGGACGAAATCGCCACCCGGTCGGCGATCCACACCGACGAGTCGCGCGTGAACAGCAGGTTCGGCAGCGGGTCGACGGCGAAGTCGTGCGGGTGGTTCATCATCCGCACCAGCGACGCGCCCTCCGCGGACGGCAGCTCCTCGAACGTCATGCCGGCCATCAGCACCTCGGCGAGGCCGGCCGCGTCGACGCCCGACAGGTGCGAACGCAGCGAATCGGCCAGGTCGCCGCCGAGCCGCCGGTCGTCGACCGCCGCGTGCACGCCCGCCGCGTGCGCCCGGTCGTCTTCCAGGGCCGTCCGGAGGGCGTCGGCCAGCAGCAGGACGTCCACCCCGCGGCCGCGCAGCACCTCGGCGAACGCGTCGTGCTCGTCCTGGGCCCGGTCGACCCACGGGATGGAGTCGAACAGGAGCTGGTCGTTGTTGCGGGGCGTCAGCCTTTTGAGCTCGTTGCCGGGCCGGTGCAGCAGCACCGCGCGCAGGGGTCCGACTTCGCTGTCCACCCGGGGAGGTGCCGTTTCGTCGATCACCCCCCAGATCCTAGTCAGGGCAGCCAGGAAACGTGCCCCTTGAGCAGCGAGTATCCGACGAACGACACGAAGTCGAACAGCGTGTGCGCGGCGACCAGCGGCCACAGCCGGTTCGTCTTCTGCCACAGCCGCCCGAACACCAGGCCCATGATCAGGTTTCCGACGAACCCGCCGAACCCCTGGTACAGGTGGTACGACCCGCGCAGCACCGCGGCGCCGAACACCGCGGCGTTCTCCCGGACGCCGAGCTGCCGCAGCCGCGTCAGCAGGTAGCCGATGACCAGGACTTCCTCGGCGAAGGCGTTGCCGAACGCCGAGAGCGTCAGCGTGATCGGCCGCCACCACGTATCGCCCAAAGTGGACGGTTGCACGGCCAGGCTGAAGCCGAGGTGGTACGAGATGAAGTACAGCGCCAGGCCCGGGATGCCGATCAGCGCGGCGAGCACGACGGTCAGCAGCGCGTCCCGGCCCGGTGATCGCCGGTCGAGGCCGATCTGCGCGACCTTGACGCCCGCGCGCCACAGCAGGTACAGCCCGAGCGCGCCCCAGCCGACCAGCTGCGCCGCCGACAGCAGCTGCTTGAGCAGGTCGATCAGGCTCGCCGCGGCCTGCGGCACGTTCAGCTGGGTCTGCTGCTGGGCCAGCGGCACCGGCTGCAGCAGCGAGTCCACAAGGGACAGCAGGCTGCGCACGCCGGACATGCCCAGCGTGATCCCGAAGACGATCAGCAGCTCGAGCTTGATCGCGCGGCGCTCGCGCGGGTCGTCGATCGGCTCCGGGAACGACGGCCGGGCCGGGGCCAGCCACGATCGCGCGGTGAACGTCATGGACGCACGCTACCTTCGGGGTATGCCGAGGAGCATCGCCACCAACGAAACCGTCGACCGTGCCGCGCTGGTCGAGTTCCTGTCGACCCGCCACCGCGCCATCCTGCTGACCACGAAGGCCGACGGCGGCCCGCAGCTCTCGCCGGTGACCTGCGGCGTCGACGCCGAGGGCCGGCTGGTCGTCTCGACCTACCCGAAGCGCGCGAAGGTCGTGAACGTCAAGCGCAACCCGAAGGTTTCGGCTTGCATCCTGTCCGACGAGTGGAACGACCGGTGGGTGCAGGTGAACGGCACCGCCGAGGTGCTGGACATCCCGGATTCGGTCGAGCCGCTCGTCGAGTACTTCCGCGCCATCTCCGGCGAACACCCGGACTGGGACGAATACCGCGAGGCCATGGTCAAGCAGGGCAAGAGCATCATCCGCGTGACGATCGAGAGCTGGGGGCCGATCGCGAAGGGCGGCTTCCCGGCCGAACTAGCCTGACCGCCCGCGCAGGAACGGGCAGCCGACCAGCCGGCGCAGCTCCGCCGCGAGCTGCGCCGGGCTGTCGACGGACTTCGAGAACGCCAGCCGCACGTCGTGGTCGCCGCTGTCGGACTCGACGCGCAGCCGCAGCCCGAACCGGTCGAGCCCGAGCGGGCGGATCCGGCCGCCGCGCAGCGAGGCCGGCAGGTGCTTCGCCAGCTGCTCGACGACGTCGGAGTGGTCGCTCTCCAGGTGCCGCAGCCACTGGGCCTCGTAGTCGTGGAACGGGTCCGGCGGCGCGGCGCTGAACATGTGCGGGCGCAGCGAGTGCGTGCCCTCGGCGTCGGCGAGCACGAGCGACGCCGGGGTGAGCCGCAGCAGCGTGACGCCGTGGCCGACGTCGAGGAGCCGTTCGTCCGGCCGCGTCTCGGCGATCGCCACCGCCCGCGCGCGGGCCGAAACCGGCGAGAGCGGCCGCAGCCAGCCGGTGATCCACAGCAGCCCGCGGATCGGTTCCCGCAGGTCGACCGGGGCCTGGTCGGCGAGCTCGACCATCACGGCCAGCTCCCCGCGCTGGGTCTGCTTCGCCGCGCCGACCATCGGGTGGTCGTCGGGCAGCAGCACGCTGACGCTGCCGCTGTGGTGCACGTGGTGCAGCACCGGCACGACCCGCCGGCCGTCGAGGTCCGTGCGATCGCAGGTCGGCAGCAACGACGCGGGGCCGTTGCGGGTCGCGATCGTCTTGGCGCGCTCGGCGGGGTTCGGCGCCGGCGGGCGGCGGACGGTTGTGGGTGCCTCGGTCACGGCTCACCTCCTACTTAGGTGAGCCTAACCTGAATTCGACGGTCTGGGTAGTCGCGGCGCTCACGTCCCACCCGCTGATCGGTGCATCCGGTAACGCCGGTGCCCACTTTGCCGAAAAGCGGTTAACAACCCGACCCCGTGGGGGTTCCGCGTGCCGATCGTCCCGGTCCCCGAGCGCGTCCGCGCGTTCGAACTCGACCCCGCCATGCCGTCCGGGGCCCTCCCGATCTTCGGCGAGTACCTCGACCGCCTCGGCCGCGACACCGCGAACCAGCGGCTCGTGGCCGCGTTCTTCGTGGTGTTCGGGTTCGCCCAGTTCTTCGCCGGCGCGGGGGTGGCGCTGCCGGTCGGCACGTTCGCGCTGGCCGGCGCGATCGAGGCGTGGTGGCTCCACCGCGCGCGCGCCCACCTGCCCGAGACGCGGTTGAAGCGGGAAGCGTTCCGGCAGGTGGACATCGCCGCCGGCGGCCTGGTCGCGGCCGGCCGGACGGTGGGCGTGCGCCTGCCGGACGGCCGGTGGCTGCGCGTCCGGCTCGACGAAGCCCACCGGTTGCTGGTCGCCGGGCACCGCCGGGTCTGGCTGCTGGGCCGGGGCCCGAAGGTGTTCGTCGGGTTCTCCGGCGTGGTGCGGGTCCGCCGCGCCCGGATCCACGGCAGCCCGCCGCCGGGTGCCGTACCGGTGCCGGAACCGGCCGGGTCCCGCTCGCCGAGGCTCGACCCCGTGCTGGCCGCACACCGCCGCCAGCTGGCTCGCGACCTGCGCACGACGGCGGCGTTCCTGCTGGTACTGGCCGGATTCGCGGTCTGGGTCGCGCTCGACTTCCCGGTGGTGGGATGGCTCGCGTGGCCGTGCGGCGCCGGCGCGCTCCTGGGCGCCCTCGCGGCCGTGTGGCGAGCGATCACCTACCGCAGGCCCCTCCCGGCGGACCATTGGACGGAGCTGCGCGCGGTCCTCGACGGCCCGGTCCGCATGACCCGCCACGGCGCGGCCAGGCTGAGCGGCCTGACGATGCTGGCCGACGGCCGCGTGGTCCGCTTCCGCCTTCCCAAGGTCGACCCCTCGATGGCGGCCAACATCGCGGCGACGGGCCGCCTGTGGATCGCGGGCGCCCCCCACCCGGGCGCGGCCAAGACCGGCCTCCCGGGCTACCCGGTGCTGGGCACGGTCTGGCTCGGTTAGGCGGCCCAGCTCGGCCGCCACCCACCGGCCGCCCGTTCGCCCTTCGCGAGGTGACGCCGAAGCGCCGCGAGTCCGGGGTGCGCGTTGCCCCGCCGCCACACCAGCGAATGCGGGTACACCGGCACGGGAGCTTCGATCGGCACGCGCCGCAGGTCATGCCCCGGCGGCCACAACACCCGGCTCCCCGCGCCGAGCAACGTCGCCACCTCGCTCGATTCCGCGATCGTGTCCAATACCACCTCGATGCCGAAGTTCGGCCCGGCGGCGTCGATCCACAGGTCGAACGCCGCCGCGAACTCGGCGTAGTACGCGCCCCACTCGGTCCCGGGCACCACGCCGGGCAACCGGATCCGGTGCCCGGCCAGCTCGGCGGGAGTCACCGCAGCCGAGTTCGCCAGCGGGTGCGTGGGGCCACACAACAGCTCGATCGGCTCGTCGAGCACCCATTGGGCGTCGAGGTCCTCGGGCAGCGCGACGACCGCGCGGAAGGACGCGTCGATCGAGCCATCCCGGATCGCCGCGACCTCGAGCGCTACCTCGGGTGCGCCTGGTGGAACTCGCGCAGCAACGTGGCCGGGCACAGCCGCCTGCCGATGACGTCGACGCGGAGCGGGCCGCTGCGCACCGACGCCAGCGCGCGCAGCTCGCCCGACAGCAGCTCGCGGGCGTGCGGCAGGAACACCTCACAGCTCGGCGACACCAGAGTGGTGTGCTAGGCGCCCCAGCGGAACCAAACATCCCCCGCCGCTCCCAGGGGGGCGTCCCCAGGTCCATTCTATCGGCGGGAACCGACAACAGGCCGGAAAGCCGACACCGCAAGCGAAGTCGTCCACACTCGGCGCCAGATGTGGACAACTTGTGGCGTCACGGCATGTCGGTTGCCGCGCACGGCCGTTCCCCGCTTTGATTTCCGACGTGATGCGCGGGCGGTCGCTGGGGCCGCGGTTCAGGTGGCTCTGGTCGGCCTATGCGGTGAGCGCCTTCGGGACGTGGCTCGGCTTCGGCGCCTTCCCCATGCTCGCGATCCTCGTCCTCCACGCCGGGCCCGCGGCCGTCTCGGCGCTGGCCGCGGTCGGGCCGGCCGTCGGGGCGCTCGTCGCCGTTCCGCTGGGGCCGTGGGTCGATCGCCGGCGGAAGCAGCCGGTGCTGGTGGCCATGGACCTGGTGCGGTTCGGCGCGCTGGTCAGCGTTCCGGCCGCCTATGCCCTCGGCGTGCTGAGTTTCGGTCAGCTGCTGGCCGTCTCGGTGGTCGTCGCCGCGGCGGACATCACCTTCACCTCCGCGAGCGGGGCCTTCCTCAAGGGCCTGGTGCCGCCCGAAGACCTCCTCCTCGCGAACGGCCGGTTCGAGTCGACGAACTGGACCGCCACCGCGCTCGGGCCGCCGTTGGGCGGGGCGGCGTTCGCGCTGTTCGGGCCGGTGACGTCGGTGGTCGCCAACGCCGTCAGCTTCCTGCTCTCCGCGCTCGGGATCCGCGCGATCGGCGGGGACGAACCGCGCCCGCGCACCGCCGCCCGGCTGCGCCCGCGCGACCTCGCCGACGGCTGGCGCTTCCTGCTGGCGCACCGGGGACTGCGGCCGCTGCTGTTCAACGCGATGGTGTTCAACGGCCTGGTCATGGGCACCGAGCCGCTGCTCGCCGTGCTGATGCTCAACCAGCTCGGGTTCCCGCCGTGGCAGTACGGGCTCGCGTTCGCCGTCCCGTGCCTCGGTGGGCTCGCCGGCTCACGGCTGACGCCGCGGCTGGTCGCGAAGTTCGGGCGCCACCCGGTCCTGGTGACGTCCGGCGCGATCAGGGCGTGCTGGCTGCTCGCCCTGGCCTTCATCCCGGCGGGCGCCGGCGGGCTCGCCTACGTCATGGTCGTCGAACTCGGCCTGATCGTCAGCTGCAGCGTCTTCAACCCGGTGCTCGCGACCTACCGGCTCGAGCAGCTCCCGGCGGACCGCACCGCGCGGACGCTGTCGGCGTGGTCGATCAGCACGAAGGCGTCCATCGCCACGCTGACCGCGCTCTGGGGCCTGCTCGCCGGTCTGGTCGGGCCGCGCTGGGCCATCGGGATCGCCGGGGTACTGGTGCTGGCGACGCCGTTGCTGCTGCCCCGCCGCGATCGGACGCTGGTGGCCGCCTAACTCAGCGACTTCCGCGTCGCCTGCTCGGTCTCCAGCACGCCCTGGCGGATGCCCTCCAGCTGGTCGCTCAGCTCGCGCACCGCGCCGGTGTCGACGGCGATGTCCGTCGTCGTCGCCGTGAGCTCGGCGACCCGGGCCACCAGGCTGTCCAGGCCGAGTGCGCCGGACTGCAGCTGCGCCAGCAGTTTGTCCCGGGCGCCGGACAGCCGCGCGTGCACGTCCGCCTGAGCCTGGACCGCCGTCAGGGCCTGCTCCAGGTCGCCGCGCACGTCCGCCCGGGCCGTGCGCAACTCGCGCTGCAGCCGACGCCGTTCGTGCGCGACGGCGTCCGGATCGACCCTGGCCAGCGCCTGACCCGTCGCCGACGCGCGGCCGGCCAGGCGTTCGAGCGTCGCCAGCGTTTCCCGGACCACCGGCTCCATGTCCGCCACGCGGTCGGCGAGCGGACCGGACTCGAGCGAGCCGCTCAGCGAGGCGAAGCCCTCCGCCGCGGCCGACGCGCGATGCAGCCAGTTCTCCTCGGCCGATCCGGGTGCCACGTCCAGCACGCGGGCTTCCCGCGGTGGCGGCTCCTTCTCGCGGGTTGCCACCGCCACGCCCGCCCGGGCGGCGAGCACCGCCACCCCGACCCCGAGGGCGGCGACGACCGGCAGCTGCACGGCCCAGGCCACCCCGGCCGACGTGGCGGCGAGCAGCAGCCCCCACGGTTCGGCGAGCTCACGGGCGAACTTCATGTCAGAAATTGGATATCACGGAGGTGAACACCTGGTTGATCGAGTCCGGTTTGGACGAATCGTACTCCGAACCCGCGGTCGCCTCGGCGATCTGCTTCAGCACGTCCTGGTCGGCGTCCGAGCCGTAGGCGATGGTGAACAGCCGGACCGACTCCGCGTTGCCCTCCGGTCGCAGCTGCGGCACCAGGTGCTCGAGGTCGATGCCGCCGGAGTCCTCGTTGCGGCCGTCGGTCAGCACCACGACCGCGTTGATCGCCGCCGGGTCCAGGTGGGCCTTCATGTACTCGTACGCGGCCAGCGACGAGTCGTACAACCCCGTGCCGGACTGGGGAGTCAGCCCGCTCAGCCGCATGGCCAGGGTCTCCTTGCCGCTGTTCCCGAGCGCCTGGACCGGGAGCAGCTCCTGGTAGTCCTTGTCGCCGTCGAGGTGGGTCGCAAACTGCCAGAGCCCGACCTGGTCGCGCGGCACGAACTGGCCGAGCGAGTCGATCGCGGCCTGCTTCGCCAGGTCGATCTTGCTCTTGCCGGTGCCCTTCACCTCGTCGCCCATCGAGCCCGAGACGTCCACGACGAGCAGCACGTTCGCCTTCTTCCGCAGGTCGGTCCAGGACGCCAGCAGCTTCGACAGCACCGACGGCGACGGCGGCCGCAGGAAGCTGATCTTCGCGTCCGGCTGGACGCCGTTGGCGGGCGTCGCCTGCGGGCCCGGCTTGCCCTCGAACGACCGGAAGCCGAGCGCGGCGAACTTCGCCTGCGTCTCGGCGAGGCGCAGGTAGCCGAGGAAGTCCGCGGCGATCTGCTTGCGCACCGGGTCCGCCCAGTTCAGCGTGACGAACGGGTGGTCGGAGTTGAGCGTCCCGTCACCCGGGTAGATCGCCACCAGCGGCACCTTCGGCGGCCCGTGTTGCCCGACCTTGGCCGGGTCGTTCGTCGGGTTGCCCTGGTTGTAGCCGATCAGCGAGTTCTCCTCGACGGTGACCGCCGAGATGTACGACAGCGCCGCGCCCTTGTCGTCGGCCTTCTGCAGGTTGGTCAGGAAGGTGAGCGTGGTGTCGCCGTAGTGCACGATCGCCTGCTCGATGTTCGTGACGAACCGCTTCGCGTCGGGCTTCTCGAGCGCGGCCGCGGTGAGGTCGGACGACGTGCCGGTGGCGGCGTAGTAGGCACCGATCGTCGCGTTCAGCCCGGACGTCGAGATGTTCGGGTTCGTCTTGCCCAGCCGGAACTTGCCCCACTCCGGGTGGCCGTACTTCGCCCAGCCCGCCGGGTCGGTGGCCAGGCCGGCGAGGTCCTTCCAGCCGATCGCCTTACCGGGCCAGCCGAGCGCCTCGGCCATCGGCTTCGGCATCGCCACGACCAGCGGCGCGTTCGCGATCGACGGCGGATCACCGTCCGGCACGAGCGAACCGGTGTCGCCCTTCGCGTTGACGCGCAGCAGGTTGACCCAGCCGCTGGCGGCCGGTGTCCAGACGTCCGGGCGCGGCCCGTCGACGGCTTCGTTCCAGCCGTTGGCCAGCGCCTGCATCGCGACGCCGGACGACTTCGACTTCACGACGACGTCGACGCAGTGCCCGGCGACCGTCCGTCCGGAGTAGGCCTTCGCGGCCTCTTGGACGATGCCGACCTTTTCCGGTGACGAAGCGACGTTGAGCGCGATCGCGTCCGCGCCTGAGCACTTCGGCGCGTCGGCCTCGTCGCTCGAATCGCTGGTCCAGTACCGGATTCCGATGATCAAGGCGATCGCGACCACGATCGCGGCCAGGAACGGGAGAACTTTTCTCTTTCGACGCGCTGGCTGGGAATTGATCATCAAAACCTCCCCGTTCCGCCACCCGGATTTCCATTATCCGGCCGGCGGAACGGGGAGGGGACGGTATTTCCGAATCTTGACTATGACTTAGGGCCGCGGCGGGACCACGTCCAGGCGTAACCGGGGTCTTCGGACGCCTCGGCCGCTTCGCCGAGCTCCAGCGGCGCGAACGTGTCGACCATGACCGCCGTCTCGTCGAAGAACTCCGCGCCGATCGACGCCTCCGCCGCGCCCGGCTGCGGGCCGTGCGTGAACCCGGACGGGTGCAGCGAGAGCGAGCCGATGCCGATCCCCGAGCCCTTCCGGGCCTCGTAGTTGCCGCGCACGTAGAACATCAGCTCGTCGGAGTCGACGTTCGCGTGGTTGTACGGCACCGGGATCGCGCCCTCGTGGTAGTCGACCTTCCGCGGGCAGAAGGAGCAGACGACGAAGTTCGGGCCCTCGAACGTCTGGTGCACGGGCGGCGGCTGGTGCACGCGGCCGGTGATCGGCTCGAAGTCGTCGATGTTGAACACCCACGGGTAGAGGCAGCCGTCCCAGCCGACGACGTCGAAGGGGTGCGTCGCGTAGGTGTAGCGGGTCAGCCCGGCGCGGTGCCGCACGAGCACCTCGACGTCCTCGCCGTCCTCCAGCAGCGGCTCCTCCGGCCCGCGGATGTCGCGCTCGCAGTACGGCGAGTGCTCCAGGAACTGCCCCTTCGCGGACAGGTAGCGCTTCGGCGGCCCGATGTGGCCGCGCGCCTCGAGGGTGAAGAGGTTGACCTCGCCGTCGGGGACGACCCGGTAGGTGCACGACGTCGGGATCACGACGTAGTCGCCGTCGCCGACCTCGAGGCGGCCGTAGATCGTCTCGAAGGTCGCCGAGCCGCCGTGGACGTAGAAGAGCTCGTCACCGGCCGCGTTGCGGTACAGCGGGCTGGGTGCGGTCGCGGTGACGAACCCGATGGTGACGTCGTTGTTGCCGAACAGCCGCCGCCGGTCGGTCACCGCGTCGGCCTCGCCGCCGAACTTGAGGTCCCGGGTCCGGAACGACCGCGGCTTGAGCGGGTGGTTCGGGGTGAGCGACCCGCGGTCCTCCGCGACTGCGACGGCGTCGACGATCGCCGTCGGCAGGCCGCGGTGGTAGAGCAGCGCCGAGTCGGCGGAGAAGCCCTCGACGCCCATCAGCTCTTCGGCGTAGAGCCCGCCGTCCGGCTTCCGGAACGCGGTGTGCCGCTTGTGCGGGATCTCGCCTACTCGCCGGTAGTAAGGCATCGACGTCCCCTTCTGACGTGTTCGTTGTGCGAACGATTTTGTCCTGATGTCGTACGCTACTAGCGTGTCAGTCGTGTCAAGCGCTGTGGAACTCACGCCCCCCGGCCCCCGTGGAATTCCTCCCCTGTTCGCGAGGCTCGTCGACGACTCGGCGCTGTTCCCTCCGGGCGATGCGGCCATGCCCGAAGCACTCCGTGCGCACTTCGCCAGCCGGGGCTCCGAACACGCCGGTGTCCTGGGGGTTTTCCTCTGCCAGGCGTCGCGGCTGCCCGAGCTCATCACCGAGCTGATCAAGATCAAGCCGAAGCAGCCGCTGCCGCTTTCGCTGATCATCGACACCGGCCTCGGCGGGGTCCCGAAGGCCATCTCGATCGTCGAATCGCGCAGTGAGCTGCTCGCGCTGCGGATGGTCGAGATGCCCGCGCCGTCGGACGTCGACGAGGTGTGGCTCGAGCGCGTCTCGGAGTTCGTGCCGGAGGACGTCATCCGGGTGGTCGAGCCGCGGCGCGGCGTCGGCTGGCTCGACGGCGTCCGGAAGGTGATCGAGCACGGCAGCTGGCCGAAGATCCGCTGCGGCGGGCAGGCGGGCGAGAACTTCCCCAGCGTCGACGAGGTGGCCGACTTCCTCGCCGTCGTCAGCGGGGCCACCGGGGCGTCGTTCAAGGCGACGAACAGCCTGCACCGCGCGGTCCGGCACACCGACCCGGACACCGGGTTCGTGCACCACGGCTTCCTGAACCTGCTCGTGGCCTCCGCGCGCAGCCTGGCCGGCGGAGACGTTCGGGGCGCGCTGGAGTCGACCGACGCCCAGGCGCTGGCCGAGGAGGCCCGTGCGCTGTCCGAGCCGGCCGCGAAGGCCGTGCGGGCGCTCTTCGCGTCCTATGCGGCGGCGTCGTTCGAGGAGCCGGTCGCCGACCTGGGCGAACTCGGCTTGCTGTGACCGGCCGGGAGGGGTCGCTGACGCTCGACCGGGGCTTGGCGCTGCTGCAGGCAGTCGCCGACGCCGGGGGCGACGCGGCGACCATCTCCGAGCTGGCGGTGGCCATCGGGGCCAGCCGCGCGGCCGTCTACCGGCTGCTCGTGCCGCTGTCGGAGCGCGGGCTGGTCTGGCGCGACGGCACCAAGGTCCGGCTCGGCGTCGGGCTGCTCCGGCTGGCCGGGCAGGTGCTGCCGCAGCTGCGGGACGCGGCCGGCCCGGTGCTGCGCGAACTGGCCGAGAAGGTCGGCGCGACCGCGCACTTGTCGGTCGCGCAGGGGGCGCAAGCGCTTGCGGTCGCCGTCGTCGAGCCGTCCTGGACCAACTTCCACGTCGCCTACCGGGTGGGCAGCCGGCACTCGCTGACCGCCGGCGCGGCCGGTAAGGCGATGAGCCTGCGGCCGGGCGGTGACGGCTGGGTGACGTCGACCGGTGAGCTGGAGGCGGGCGCGTCCGGCGTCGCGGCGCCGGTGCGCGGGGTGCCGGGGCTGCGGGCGAGCGTCGGCGTCGTCTCGATGGAGCCGCTGAAGGCGGCCGAAGTGGGCCCGCAGGTCGTCGCGGCCGCCACCCGGCTGGCCGACATCCTCAAGACGGACGGCTGAGCAGCGGCCGGACCATCGTCAGCAGCAGGGCGACGTCGACGGTGAACAGCAGCCGCTCGAAGAGGCCGAGCGTGACGTCCTGCTGGGCCGGGCCGAGGACGAGCGTCAGGACGAAGCCGCCGAGCACCACGCCGACGCTGGCGAAGCTCGCCGTGGCCAGGCGCCGGATCGTCGTCCGGCGGGGCTCCCACGGGCAGCGCTCGCGGCCCTTCCGCGTGAGCACGAACGCGGCCGCGGGCAGCGCGACGAACGCCGTCAGCGCGGCGATGTTGTGGACCTGTCCGGCCAGCGAACGCGCCTGGCCGTCCGGGTCGACGGGGACGAGGCCGCAGACCAGCAGCCCGGCCGACCAGACGCCGAGCAGCACGCAGACGGCGGTGGTGCCGGGGCGGTGGGCCTTGGCGATCCCGGCCAGCAGGGCAACCGAGCCGAGCGAGAGGGCCAGGCACATGACGCTGAACAGGGGAGCGGCCGACGAGGTGCCGAGCTTGCCGTAGACGTACTCCGACAGCGTCTGCCAGATCGGGCTGACCTGCCCGGACAGCCGCAGGTGCAGGTCGATCGAGATGACCACGGCGAGGCCGATGCCGCCGATCGCGATCCGGCCGTGCAGCGGCGAGACCGCGTGCGTCTTCGGCGAGTTCACCCGGTGCTCCCCCTTTCGTTCCCGAAAGGTTACCGGGCGAACCTGTGAGGCAGCCGTCAGAAGGCGAGCTGGAGCAGGGCGAACGCCGCGAACCCGGCGAAGGCGAACCCGGCGCAGCGCTGGATCAGCTTCGGCTTGATCCGGCTGCGGATCTTCGCGCCGATGAACACGGCGAGCCCGGCGACCACCACGAGGGCGGTGAAGGCGCCGACGCCGACGGCGAACGGGTTGCCGATGCGGGCGGCGAGGCTGGCCGTCGCGAGCTGGGAGGCGTCACCCCACTCGGCGGCGAAGAGCACGCCGAACGACGTCATCGCCGAGCGAGTGAAGGACGCCGCGGAGGGGCCGGTGCGCGAAGCGTCTTCGCCTGCTTCGTCGGCTTCGCTGAAGCCCTCGCGAAGGAGCATGAAAGAGCCGAGGCCGAACATCGCGGCGACGACCAGGGAAAGGACGACGTCCGGTAACAGCGTCAACACGCTGCCGAACGCGACCGCTATGACGCATTGCACGGCGAACGCGGCGCACACCCCGGCGAAAACCGGCCAGCCGCGGAAACGGGTGGTCAGCACCAGGGTCGCGACGAGCGTCTTGTCCGGCAGCTCCACGGCGAGGACCAGGCCGAACGCGCTGATCAGCGCCACCATAGCGGCAGTCATGAGTATTTTTTCGCCCCTTTCACTGCAACGATAAAGGGGAGGTTAGGAAAGCTGCAAGCTGATGGCGATCGCGAAATTGCCCGATCGGCGGCCATGAATTTGACATCCCGGGGTGTCACACAATTTTTTTCGGTGTGCCGAATTTTTGGTTGCGGCCTGCGGTAGGTTCACCGGCATGGGGTCACAGGCGCGTGCTGCGCAGGTCGAAGAGGTCATCCGCCGGGTGGAAACGCACTACGTCTTCCCGGACGTCGCCGCGAAGCTCGCGAAGGTGCTTCGCGCGCGTCTCGACGAAGGCGCGTACGCGGACCTCGGCGAAGCGGAATTCGCGACGGCCGTCACAACCGACCTCCAGTCGGTGAACGACGACAAGCACCTCCGGCTGCGTCACCACCTCGACCCCGTCGCCGTGGACGGTGCCGCGGAGCACGCGTCTGAGCACTTCCGGCGCGCCGGCGAGCTGGAGAACTTCGGGATCGCGTCGGTACGGCGGCTCGCGGGCAACGTCGGCTACCTCGACACGACCATGCTCTACCCGATCGACCTCGCCGCGCCGTCGGTCGCGGCGGCGATGACGTTGATCGCCTCGGCTGACGCGCTGCTGCTCGACGTCCGGCACAACCGCGGCGGCGACCCGGAGACCAGCGCGTTCCTGCAGAGCTACCTCGTCGACGAGCGCACCCACTACCTAGACTTCTACGAGCGCGACGGCGACCGCGTCACCCAGATGTGGACGTTGCCGTACGTCCCGGGCCCGAAGTTCGGCGGCACCAAGCCGATCTGGGTGCTCACCGGCCCGGTGACGTTCTCCGGCGGCGAGGACCTCGCCTTCTCGCTGCAGCGGCAGGGCCGCGCGAAAACCGTCGGCGAAACGACGCGAGGCGGCGCGCACCCCTGCGATCGGTACAAAGTGGACACCTACCTGGACGTGACCGTGCCGATCGCCCGCTCGTACGACCCGGACTCGGGGGAGAACTGGGAGGGCGTCGGCGTGGCGCCGAACATCCCGGTCGAGGCGGGCAAAGCGTTCGACACCGCGTACGCGCTGGCGCTGCGGCACGTCCTCGAGCTGGGCGACGAGGGGCCGCGGCGGGTCGTGGCCGAGGAGGCGCGGAAGGCCCTCGACCAGCGGTAGGACGTTGGTCCCGCCGCGAACGGGACCAGTTGATCTGGCCGGGTCAGGCCCCCCGGAGCAGGCTGGACCACGTGGAGGTCCTTGAGCTAGCGCGGTGGCAGTTCGGCATCACCACCGTCTACCACTTCCTGATGGTCCCGCTGACCATCGGGCTGTCGATCCTGGTCGCGGCGATGCAGACCGCTTGGGTCCGCACCGGCGAGCTGCGGCACCTGAAGATGACCAAGTTCTGGGGCAAGCTGCTGCTGGTCAACTTCGCCATGGGCGTGGTGACCGGGATCGTGCAGGAGTTCCAGTTCGGGATGAACTGGAGCGCGTACTCCCGCTTCGTCGGCGACGTCTTCGGCGCGCCACTGGCGATGGAAGGGCTCGTCGCGTTCTTCGTCGAGTCGACGTTCCTCGGCTTGTGGATCTTCGGCTGGGACCGGCTGCCGAAGAAGGTGCACCTGGCGTGCGCGTGGGCGTTTTCGCTGGCCACGATGGCGTCGGCGTACTTCATCCTGGCCGCGAACTCGTGGATGCAGCACCCGGTGGGCGTGACGTTCGAGAACGGCAAGCCGACCATGAACTCGATCTGGGCGGTGCTGACGAACAACACGGCACTGGCCGCGATCCCGCACACCCTGGCCGGCGCGTTCTCGGTGGCGGCGGCGTTCCTGGTGGGCGTCGCGGGCTGGCACCTCTGGCGGCGTCGCGCCAATGAGGACGTCTGGCGCTCGTCGCTGCGCCTCGGCGGCTGGGTCGGCGTGGCGGCGTTCGCGGTCCTGGCGATCACCGGTGACGCGCAGGGCAAGCTGATGTTCGAGCAGCAGCCGATGAAGATGGCATCGGCGGAAGCCCTGTGCCACACGGAAAAGCCGGCCAGCTTCTCGATCATCGCGATCGGCGACGTCTCGGGCGCGAACTGCGAGGACGTGAAGACGTTCAACGTGCCCGCGCTGCTGTCGTTCCTGGCGCACAACGACTTCTCGACCGAGGTCAAGGGCGTCGAGAACCTGGTGACGGAGTACCAGGCGAAGTACGGCACCAACTATCCGGACGACCCGGCCCTGGGTTCGCTGGCGGGCAAGCCGATCGACTACGTCCCCAACCTCCCGGTGACGTACTGGGGCTTCCGCACGATGATCGGCTTCGGCGCGATCTCGGCGGGCATCGGCCTCCTGGCCCTCTGGCTGACCCGCCGAGGCCGCATCCCCAGCGGCCGCTGGTTCCCGCTGCTGGTCCTCGGCGGCATCGCAACCCCGTTCCTCGGCAACAGCGCGGGCTGGATCTTCACCGAGATGGGCCGTCAGCCGTTCGTGGTGGCCCCCAACCCCACCGGCGTCGACGGCGTGTGGATGTTCACCGCCCAGGCGGTGTCGAGGCTGACCACGGGCGAGGTCTGGACATCGTTGATCGCCCTGACCACGGTGTATGCGGCCCTCGGCGTGGTGGAGGTCTACCTGATGCGCAAGTACATCCGCGGCGGCGTCGAAGCGGTGATGCCCCCGGAGAACCCCAAGGATTCCGACAAACCGGGCGAGGACACGCTCGCCTTCGCGTACTGAGGCGGCCGAGATGCCCAATTCCCAGACCAGCGGCTGTGCAGCAGCTCTCCCAGGAAGCCGACCGAGTGCCGGTCGGAACAACCGACCAGCGCGGCCGACCGGACGTCTTCAACGCATCAGGCGAGCCCTTCCCGGCACATCTCGCCCCACTCGAGGGTCTGGTTCGGCGCCGCTCCGGCGTCTCACCGCCGCTCCGGTCAGGCGGCCGAAGATGCCAAATCCCCAGCTCAGCGGCTGTGCAGCAGCCTCTCGCCAACCAAAAGCAGCCCCCGCCCTTCCCGGCAGGGTTCCGGCAAAGTCGTGTCGTTGCAGGCAGGCACGGCCCGCTCTGGTGATCATGTGGTTGTCGAAGCCCATGATCTGTGAGAGAGCCGT
>NZ_JBSGBK010000068.1:0-49352 GCF_053601215.1 Amycolatopsis sp. NPDC004772 | reverse complement strand
CGGCCCAGGCGGCCTGGCTGGCCGCGGCGGCGGCTTCGCGGGCCGCGTTGGTCGCCTCGATGGCCGGCCGGGCCGCTTCGAACGCCCGCAACGCGGCCGCCGCCGCGGCCACCGACCGGGGCCAGGCCGACCGGGCGACGCAGGCCGCGAAGGACGCGCGGGACGCCGCCAACGGTGCGCAGAGCGCCGCCGACGCGCTGACCCACGCCATCGACGCCGTGCACGCCGTCGCCGTGACCGTGCAGGCGGCCGCCGCCGCGGCCAACGACGCCGCCGCGGCCGCTGCGGCTTCGTCCGAAGCCGGTGGCTACGCGCAGCAGGCCGGGGCCAGCGCCGCCGAGGCGAAGAACGCCGCCGCCCGGGCGCAGCGCAACGCCAACGAAGCCAGCCGCGCGGCCGCCGCCGCGCTGTCGCTGGCCAACGACGCCGCCGCCTGGGCCGGCCAGGCGCGGCAGGCCGCGCTGGACGCCGTCGCCCACGCCAACGCCGCGGCCGCCGCGGCCGACGACGCGGCGAAGCACGCCGGTGAGGCGGCCGGGGCCGCGCAGCGCGCCAAGGACGCCTCGATCGAGGCGAAGAACGCCGCCGACGCCGCGCAGGGGGCCGCCGACCAGGCCGAGAACACCGCGAGCCTGGCCCGCCGCGCCGACGCGGAGCGGCTCGCCCAGCAGCAGTCCCAGGCCATGCGCGACGCGCAGGACGCCAAGCAGGCCGAGGACTCCCGGACGGTGGCGGCGCACTGGAGCGCCGGCCAGCCCGAGCAGCTGAGCCAGCAGGCGGCGACCCTGCTGGCCGCGGCCAAGGACCCGGCGGCTCCGCCGGCGACGGCGATCGCCAGCGGCCGGAAACTGGCCGCCGAGCTCATGCACACCGGCGGCCCGAAGCTGTTCGCCGCGGCGAGCACCGCGCTCGCGGGCACGGACGCCGAACTGACCGCCTTCGTCCAAAGCGGCCTGAACGGGGCGCTGGAGCAGGACGACCGGCTGAGCCTCAGCATCGTGGGCGGCGCCTCCCTGGTACCGGCCCAGCGCACCGCGGCCGTTACCGCCGCCGCGGGCAGCCACGACCAGGTCAAGCAGTTCCTGACGACCCGCGACTACCAGGGCAAGGTGACCAACGACCGGCTCGAGGCGCAGCGCATCTCCTCGCTCGGCGGGCCGGCCACCAAGGACGCGGCCAACCGCGCGCTCTCGGGGACCCCGGCCGACGTCGCCGCGTTCCTGAAGACCGGGCAGTACACCGCGGCGAAGAACGACGACCGGATCGCCGCCCAGAAGATCCTCGACAAGGGCGGCCCGGAGGTGAAGGCCGCGGCCAACGCCGCGCTGTCGGGGCCGTGGACCTATGTCCGCCAGTTCCTGCAGTCCGGGCAGTACAGCGCCGCATGGCGGGACGCCGACGCCGCGCAGCACGTCGCCCAGATCAACGGTTATGTCGCCAACGCGAAGGAATCCGCGGCGCTGGCGCATCAGCAGGCGGCGCTGGCCGCCGAGTACGCGGCCAACGCGGCGGGCTCGGCCGCCGAAGCCGCCGCGGCGGCCCAGGCGGCGAAGGATTCCGCGGCCGAGGCGCAGCAACACGCCGAAGCCGCGAAGGCCTCCGCCGACCAGGCCGAGAAGTCCGCAGCCCAGGCGGCGCAGTCGGCCGAGACCGCCCGGTGGGCGGCGGCGAACGCCCAGGCGGCGGCGCAGGCCGCGCAGCGCTCGGCGGCCCAGGCGGCGCAGTCGGCCGCGCTGGCCAACGAGTACGCCGCGGAGGCCCGTGAGGCGGCGGCCCGGGCGCAGGCCGACGCGGACGCGGCGGGCAAGGACGTGCTCGAAGCCAGCCAGGCGGCCGCGGACGCGTACAACGCCGTCAGCGTCAAGCAGTCCGAGGAAAACGCCAAGCAGCAAGTCATGGACATGCGGGGCACCGTCCAGCAGGTCCGGGACGCGGTGGCGCAGATCATCCAGGACCACCCGGAGCTGCAGGGGCTCTTGGACACGGCGAACCAGCTGCTGTCCATGATCGACACGATGGCCGGCGCCACCCTCGACTACGTGCGCGACCACGCGGGCGAGCTGCTCGCGCTGATCCAGCACCTGGCCGAGGTGGCCGGGGGTGTCGGAGCCGCGCTCGGCGGTGCGTCGGTCGCCGGTGGCGCGATCGCGGCGTGCGCCGAAGAGGTCGGTGCGGGTGCGGCGATCGGCGCCGGTGGTGGCGCCGCGTTCGCCGGCATCGGCGCGGTGCCCGGCGGCATCGGCGGCGCGCTCGTCGGGGCGATCGCGTGCATCTTCACCTCGGGCCCGGCGGTCTACGCCGGGATCGCCGAGATGATCGGTGGCCTGGCCATGGCCATGCACGGCATGGAGGGCATGGCCGACGACATCAAGAACCTCGCCGAGAACCCGGGCAACAAGCTCGGCAACGAGCGGGAGGCGAAGGTCGCGGACATCGTCGGGGGCAAGCGCACCAAGGAACTCACCAACAACGGCCAGGACTTCGAGATCGTGATGCCGGGTGTCAACCGGACCGGGGTGGATGTGTTCGGGCCGAACGGCGAGTACATCGCGGTCGGCGGGCCGGGCAAGTCGCTGAAGATGAACAAGCTGGGCGAGCAGATGAAGATTCTCAAGTGGGGCGCCGACCAGGCAGGCGTGCGGGCCATCGCGTACTTTGAGGAAGGCACTCCGCAGGAGGCGCTCGACCTCGCCCGGAAGTGGCTCGGCGACGGCAACGTCCTCACCTTCCCGAAGTAGGCACCGAATGTCCGACGGATTCGTCCGGCTGTACCGGCGCGACTGGTCACCCGAGCAGGCGCGCCGGCGGGTCGACTCGCTGGCGGAGAGGGGGATGGTGCTGCGCCATCCCCGCACCGGCCGGATCACCGCGATCAGCGGCGAGTGGGAGACCCAGGGCGAGCAGGTCGAGATGGATCGCGAGGGCCTGCTCGCCGCCATGGCCGCGCTGCCCGAGCGCAAGCAGTTCACGTTCCAGTACTGGGTGACCGACGACGAGGACGCCGGCGTCACCTGCACGCTGGGCCGGGTCGGCGCCGACGTGGTCGTCGAGGACTACGACCTCGACGGCTTCGGCGGTCCGGTCTACCGGAAGGGACAGGACACGGTGATCCGCCGGATCCTGGCCGAGTTCCGGGCGACCGGGCCGGCCGCGGTCGGCCTGGTCGTCGACCGCTGGGGGCCGTCACTGGACATCGATCTCGACGACATCGTGACCGGTGGCCCGACGCCGGTGACGATCACCCCGGAACTGATGGTGCTGCGGCCCGAGGTCGCCGGCCGGCACCCGGAACTGCGGAACCTGGTCCCGTTCGGCGACTTCCTCGCCCGCGACACGGACGGGATCCTCGCGCTGGTCCCGGACTAACCGAGCGAGCGGCCGCCGTCGACGAGCAGACGTTGCCCGGTGATGAAGCCGGCTTCCTCCGAGGCGAAGAAACTCACCGCGGCGGCCACCTCCTCCGGCGTGCCCAGCCGCCCGGCCGGGACCGAGGCCCGGTACTCCTCGCGCTCGGCTTCCGGGACCTCCGCGTGCCGCTCCACCGGGATGAACCCGGGCGCGACCGTGTTGACCGTGATGCCGTCCGGGGCCAGCTCGCGGGCCCACGCCCGGGCCAGGCCGATCTGGGCGCTCTTGGCCGTCGCGTACGCCGAGCGGCCGGGTGGCGGGCGGTCCGCCACTTCCGAGTCGACGTGCACGATGCGGCCGTGGCCGCGGGCCCGCATGCCCGGCAGCACGGCGTGGCCCAGCAGCACCGGCGACCGGACGAAGAAGTCCAGCTGGGCCAGGTGGTCCGGCCAGTCGACGCCCGCCACCGGCGCTTCCGGCTGCGGTCCGGTTGCGTTGAGCACCAGCACCCCGATCGGGCCGAGCACCGCCGTGACCGCGTCGACCAGCTCGCCGGCCTGGCGCCGGTCCGTCACGTCCGCGGCGAACGCCGCCGCGCGGCCGCCTTCGGCGAGGATGCTCTCCGCGGCCGTCTTCAGATCCGCGTTGTCGTGGCGGCCGTTGACCGCGACGGCGAACCCGTCTCTGGCCAGCCGGCGAGCGATCACGCGGCCGAGACCCCGGGAACTGCCGGTCACCAGTGCAACACCCATACGCCCGACGCTAGGGGACACCTCCGGACACGACAAGGCCCCCGGGACAGGTCCCGGGGGCCTCGAACGGGTGACTCAGGCCGACGCGGCCGCGAGGTTTTCGGTCGCGGCGGGCGGTACGGCCACGACCTTCTTGTTGCGGCGGTTGCGTCGCTCCAGGTACGTCGCCAGCGCCGTCAGCAGCAGGCACATCACGACGTAGATGGCGGTCGCCACGATCGTCGACGGCACGATCGGCCGCCCGAAGGCGCCCTGGGAACCGATGTAGCGCGCGTAGTACAGCAGCTCCTGGTAGGTGATGATGAACCCGAGCGCGGTGTCCTTCAGCAGCACGACCAGCTGGCTGATGATCGTCGGCAGCATCGCCCGGATCGCCTGCGGCAGCAGCACCAGGAACATCACCTGCGTCTTGCGCATGCCCAGCGCGTACGCGGCTTCGCTCTGGCCCTTCGGCAGCGACTGGATGCCGGCGCGGAAGACCTCCGCGAGCACCGAGCCGTTGTACAGCGTCAGGCCGAACACCACGCCGAGGAACGGCGTCATCGGCACGCCCAGCGTCGGCAGGCCGAAGTAGAACAGGAACATCAGGATCAGCGCCGGGATGGCCCGGAAGAACTCGACGACGAACCCGGAGATCCGGCGGATCCACCCGTGGTCGGACAGCCGGCCCGCCGCGAAGATCGCGCCGAAGATCACCGCGAGCACCGCGGCGGCGGCGAACGCCTCGACCGTCGCGAGAACCGCGTCGGCCAGGTCGCGCTGCACCTGCGCGTACTGCAGCCACTCCCACTTGCGGGCGGTGAACTGGCCGCTGTCGTAGAACCGCCAGCCGATGTACCCGACGAAGGCGAGGACCACGAGCGTGCCGATCACCGCGTACGTGCGGTACCGGAGCCGGGCCTTCGGGCCCGGGACGTCGAACAGGACGTTGCTCATCGGGCCACGCTCCAGCGCTTCTCCAGGCTGCGTTGGACGAACGACAGCACGGCGACCAGGATGATGAAGCCGAGCGCGACCCACAGCAGGCCGACCAGCTGGTTCTCCCCGCGTTCGGACAGGTACTGGCGGATCGCGCCGGCCTCGGCGACGGAGAAACCGGCCGCGATGGTGGTGTTCTTCAGCAGTGCGATCAAGGTGCTGATCAGCGGCGGCACGACCGAGCGCAGCGCCTGCGGCAGCACGACCTGGCCGAGGATCTGGCCGAAGGTCAGCCCCAGCGCCCGGCCCGCCTCGGCCTGGCCGACCGGCACGGTGTTGATGCCCGAGCGCACGACCTCGCAGATGAACGCCGAGGTGTACACGGTCAGCGCCGTCACCGCGGCCGGGAAGTAGTCGAGCTTGACGATGTCGAGCAGCGGGTAGGCGAACACGAAGAACGCGAACACCAGGGTGAGCGGCGTGTTCCGGGCGATCGTCACGTACGCCGCGCCGACGGCGCGGAAGACGGGGACCGGACTCACCCGCAGCATCGCCAGGATCGTGCCCCAGATCAGGCTGCCGACGGCGGAGAGCACGAACAGTTCGATCGTGCGCAGGAAGAACGGACCGAACAGGTCCAGGTTGTTGAGCAGGACGTCCATGGAGCCTTCCCCGCGTCCGTGGTCAAGGAGTGGATGTGAGAGGGCCGGTGAACCGGGAAACCCGATCCACCGGCCCCGGTGTCACGTCAGTACTTCTCGAGGGTCGGCTTGGTCGCGGTCGAGCCCGACTTGCCGAGGGTGGCGTCGTAGATCTTCTGCCAGGTGCCGTCGTCCAGCGCCTTCTGCAGGATCTCGTTGACCTTGTCGCGCAGCACCTTGTCGTCCTTGTTGAGGCCGATGCCGTACTTCTCGGTCGAGAACGTCTTGCCGACGACCTTCAGGGTGTCCGGCTCCTGGGCCGCGTAGCCCTTGAGGATCGCGTCGTCGGTCGTGACCGCGTCGACGTCCTTCGACTGCAGCTTCTCGACGCACTGCGAGTACTTCTGGAACTCGACGATGTTGGCCGGCTCGGTCAGGTTCTGCTGCCGGACCTTCTGGATCGGGGTCGAGCCGGTGACCGAGCAGACCTTCTTGCCCTTGAGGGTCTCCGGGCCGGTGATCGAGGTGTCGTCCTTGCGGACGAGCAGGTCCTGGCCGGCGACGAAGTACGGGCCGGCGAAGGAGACCAGCGCCTTGCGCTTGTCGGTGATCGAGTAGGTGCCGACGTAGTAGTTCACGTCGCCGTTCGCGATCGTCTGCTCACGCGCGCCGGAGTCGACCGTGCGGAAGGTGATCTTCTCCGGGTCGAAACCGAGGCCGGCCGAGACGAGCTTCGCGATCTCGATGTCGAAGCCGCCGAACTTGCCCGTCGTCGGGTCCTTCTGGCCGAGGCCCGGCTGGTCGTCCTTGGCGCCGACGGTCAGTGCGCCCGCCGACTTCATCTTGGCGTACACCGGCGAGCCGGCCAGGTCGACGCCCTGCGCGACCGGGTAGCTCAGCGCCGCGGGGGCGTTCGTGCCGCTCTGGTCACCGGAACCCGGCGAGGTCGGCGTGCCTTCCTTGCCACAGGCGGTCAGCGTGGTCAACGCCAGGCCACCGGCGAGCAGTCCCACCGCGAGGGTGCGGATCCTCATGTGAATCTCTCCTGTGTGTCGTCACCCGGACGCCGACGGCGCCGCGGAACGTTTGTTCTCAGTGGGTCAGGATCTTGCCGAGGAAGTCCTTCGCGCGCTCGCTCTTCGGCGCGGTGAAGAACTCTTCCGGCGTCGTGTCCTCGACGATCTCGCCGTCGGCCATGAAGATCACCCGATCGGCTGCCCGCCGGGCGAAGCCCATCTCGTGGGTGACGACGAGCATCGTCATGCCGTCCTTGGCCAGGCCCGTCATCACGTCGAGGACCTCCTGGACCATTTCCGGGTCCAGCGCCGAGGTCGGCTCGTCGAACAGCATGACCTTGGGCCGCATGGCCAGCGCCCGCGCGATGGCGACGCGCTGCTGCTGGCCACCCGAAAGCTGCGCCGGGTACTTGTCGGCCTGGTTGGCGATGCCGACGCGCTCCAGCAGCTCCATCGCCGTCTTGCGCGCTTCGGCCTGCGAGGTCTTGCGGACCTTGACCGGCGCGAGCATGACGTTCTCGACGATGGTCTTGTGCGCGAACAGGTTGAACGACTGGAACACCATGCCGACGTCGGCCCGCAGCGCGGCCAGCGCCTTGCCCTCGGCGGGCAGCGGGACGCCGTCGACGGCGATCTCGCCCGAGTTGATCGGCTCCAGCCGGTTGATCGCCCGGCACAGGGTCGACTTGCCCGAGCCCGACGGGCCGAGCACCACGACGACCTGGCCGCGAGGCACCTCGAGCGTGATCTCCCTGAGCACGTGCAGGTCGCCGAAGTACTTGTTCACGGCGGACGCCTTGATCATCGGCGCCGCCACCTCCGCGGTCATCTGGCCTCCCGGATCGTTCGTGCAAATCGGGCATGGGTCACCACGCGATGGCGAGAACCTACCGTTGCTTCCCCGGCTGGCAAGGCCGCTTGAGCAATACTTAGGGTTTCAACTGAGTATCGATGTCCCTTTTGGGGGGTGTCCACCCGGAGTCACGGAGTGTGACCGTCCGGGTGGCCGGTGCGGGAGCCGCCGGGACGTCCTAGAGTTCGCCGTACCGGCCGGTGAAGCAGGTCACCATGGGAGGCGGACGGGTGCGGGTGCTGCTGGTGGAGGACGACGACCGGGTCGCGGGCGCGCTCATCCCGGCGCTGACCCGCCGCGGCCTGGCGATCGCCCGGCTCGCCACCGGCGCCGGCGTGCTCGACCGGGTGCACGAGGTCGACGTCATCCTGCTCGACCTCGGCCTGCCGGACATCGACGGCGTGACGCTGTGCCGCCAGATCCGCGCGGTGAGCGACGTCGCGATCATCGTCGTCTCGGCGCGCGGCGAGGTCGACGACCGGATCCAGGGCCTGCGCGCGGGCGCCGACGACTACCTGGTCAAGCCCTACGACGTCGAGGAGCTGCTCGCCCGGGTCGAGGCCGTGCGCCGCCGCCGCGGGGAGCACCCCGCCGCCGAGCCGGTGGTCATCCGGGTCGGGGACGTCACCGTCGACGTCTCCCGGCACGAGGTGCTGGTCGACGGCAAGGCGGTCGCGCTGTCGCGCAAGGAGTTCCAGGTGCTGGCGCTGGTGGCGGGCGCCCGCGGCGCGGTGTGCTCGCGCGAGCACGTGCTCACCGAGGTGTGGGGCCACCGCGGCGCGGCGGAGAGCCGGTCGCTGGACGTCCACGTCGCGACGCTGCGGACGAAGCTGGGCCGCCCGGCGCTGATCGAGACCGTCCGCGGGGTCGGGTACCGGCTCGGCGGCCAGGTCGCCCGGAGCTGAGGCGGCGTGCGCGTCCGGCTGCAGGGCATCGTGCTGACGCTGGTGGCGTTGCTGGTGTTCGGCCTGGGCATCCCGCTGGCCAGGAGCATCGCCGCGGGCGCGCAGCAGGACCTGTTCCTGGACCGGCTGACCGACACGGCCCGGTTCGCGTCGCTGGCGCAGCGGCCGCTGCTGGACAACAAGCCGGGGCTGATCGAGCCCGACCTGATCCGCTACACCGACGTCTACGGCGTCCAGGCGCTGGTCGTCAACCAGGACGGCAAGCTGTTCGCCTCGTCGCTCGGGCAACCCGCGCGGATCGACCTGAAAGACGACCGGATCAGCGGGCCGGTCCACGAGGCGCTCGCCGGCCGCCGGTCCCAGCCCACCGGCGTGCTGATGCCGTGGGATTCGACGCCGCTGGTGCTCGCCGAACCGGTGCTCGCGGACGGTGAGGTGCACGGCGCGGTGCTCACCGTGTCCGACACCGGCGCCGAGCGGGCGGACGTGCTGTGGTGGTGGCTGCTGCTCGCCGCGGGCGGGATCCTTGCGTTCACGCTCGCGCTGGCCGTGGCGATCCCGGTGGTCCGCTGGATCCTGCGGCCGGTGCACCGGCTGGACGACGCGACGGGCGCGCTGGTGGCGTCGGTGGTCAGCGGCCGGGAAGCCGAGCCGGTGGGGGAGAGCGGCGGGCCGCCGGAGCTGCGGCAGCTGGGCCGCTCGTTCGACCGGATGGCGTCCAGCGTGTCGGGCGCGCTGGCGGCGCAGCGGGCGTTCGTCGCCGACGCGTCCCACCAGCTGCGCAACCCGCTGACGGCGTTGAAGATCCGGCTCGGCAACCTCGAAGGCCACGTCGACGACGAGCCGGCGGCCGCCGACCTGGAAGCGGCGCGGGTGGACGCGGGCCGCCTGCACCAGATCCTGGACGGGCTGCTGTCGATGGCCCGCGCCGAGGCCTCGGGCGGCGAGCTGGACCCGGTGGTGCTGGACGAGGTCGTGGCGGACCGGGTCGCGGACTGGTCGGTGGTCGGCGAGGCCCGCGACGTCCGCTTGGTGGTCGAGACGTCCGGCGACGGTGCGCGCGTGTGCATGCCGCCGCGGGGTGCGGAGACGATCCTGGACGCGTTGCTGGACAACGCTTTGAAGTTCACGGCGGCGGGGACGGAGATCCTGGTCGCGGTGGCGCGATCGGGCGACCGGGTGCGGTTGTCGGTGCGGGATCACGGGCCGGGCCTGCCACCGGAGGAGCTCGACCGGGCGCTGGACCGGTTCTGGCGGAGCCCGGCGCACCAGAACGTGCCGGGGTCCGGGCTGGGGCTGGCGATCGTGAGTGAGATCGTCGCGCATTCGGACGGGGAGCTGGTGCTGGAGCTGCCCGACGGGGGCGGGCTCCGGATCTCGATGGTGTTCCCGGTGGCCTAGGTCTTCTGCGACCGGTAGTACCGCAGCGCGCCCGGGTGCAGCGGGATCGGCTGGGTCTCGATGCCCGGGTGGACGTCGATCGACAGGGCCGCCGAGTTGGCGTTCGCCAGCTCGCGGCGGGCGTCGAAGAGGCCGCGGACCAGGGCCTCCGCCACGTCGTCCGGCATGGACTCCGGGACCACCAGGAAGTTCGGCACCACCAGGGTCGTCACCGGGAAAGCCTGGTTGTACGTGCTCGCCGGGATCGTCGCGGTGCTGTAGACCTGGCTGCTCGCCTGCACCCTCGGCATGACGTCGGCGAGGTCGAGCAGGTGCAGCTTGCCCCGGTTCTCCGGCTCCAGCAGCTTCGGCGTGGGCAGGCCGCCGGACCAGAAGAACGCGTCGACCTCGTGGTTCAGCAGCGCGGTGACGGACTGGTCGAGGCCGCGGGTGCTGGTGCTGACCGAGTCGCGCAGCCCGATCGTCTTGAGCAGCCAGTTGGCGATGAACTCGACGCCGGACTGCGGTGAGCCGATCGCGATCCGGTGGCCGCTCAGCTGCGACACCGACCGGATGTCGGAATCGGCCCGGACGACGATGTGCAGGTAGTCGTCGTGGATCCGGGCGAGCGCGGCGAACTTCGACTTGGCCTGGTACTGGGCCGCGGCGACGTCGGCCGCGACGAAGGCGACGTCGGCCTGGCCGGCGAGGACCTTGTCGACGTTGTCGGGCGAGCCCTGCGTCTCGAGCACCTGGGGCCGGTCGATGCCCAGGCCGCCCTGCCAGGCCGTGGCGAGGGTCTGGGCGAGCTTGTAGTAGACGCCGCTGGAGGTGCCCGCGGCGATCCGCAGTTCGAGGCCGCCGAAGCCGCTGGTGCAGGCGGCGAGCACCAGCAGGAGGGCGGCCGCGATCGCGAGTCCGCGGGTCCTCCTCCAGCCGGTCACCGCCTGATCGTGCCAGACGGCGGGCGCCGGAGGGAATTCCGGGACCCGCCGATTCCGCGGGGAATCCGGAAAGATCGGTTTCGGCCCGGTTTGTAACAGGCCGCTTCGCGCGACGGACTTCAAAGCCATGAGCTCCTGCGCGGTGTGCGAACGAGAACTCGAACCCCAGGCCCGATTCTGCGGAACCTGCGGGACGCCGGTCGACACTCTTTCCCCGGCGCCGTCCGGTTCGTCGTCGCGGAAGCCGCTTCCGTTGCTGGCCGCGGGATCGCTGGTGGCGCTGGCCGCCGCCGGAGCGGTGATCTTCGCGGTTTCCCGTTCGCCCGGCCCCGCCGCGCCCGCTGCTCAGCCCGGAACCGGACCGGTGGAGGCGCCCACCCAGCCGTGGGCGCCCGCGACGAGTCCGGACCTCCGCACGACCTGGTCGCCGCCGTCCGCGGCCACGTCGAGCACGACGGTCACCGAAGCCGACCTGCGCGACCAGGTTTCCCGCGACCACGACGTCGCGGAAAGCCTGATCGGGCGCTGGCTCCCGCAGTTGTCGTCGAAAGCCGCCGGTCTCGTGGTGAACGGCGTGACCTACGACGACGCCGCCGTGCTGGCCGATTTCCGGCGGTTGCGGGAAAAGTACCCGGACGCTTTCATGGTCGATTCCGGTGATTACCGGAACTTCAGCCGCAGCGGCTACTGGGTCACCCTGGAAGGGCAGGCTTTCCCCAGCGCCGACGACGCCAACGCGTGGTGCGGGCAGCAGGGGTTCGCCCGGCAGGACTGCCACGCGAGCCGGCTCACCCACACGGGTGGGCCGAGCGGCAACTCCAAGCCGCGGTGACGAGGTCTCGTCACCCGAAGAGCTTGAGGACGAGCTCGGTGATCTTCGTGAGCGGTGCGCTCAGGTCACCGATCAGCGTGGTGACGGTTTCCCAGCGGTTTCGCACCACCTTGCCGCGCGGCTCCTCCTTCTTCAGCTCCTCCTCGATCTTGTCCACTTCCGCCTGCACTTCGGCGCGGTCGGCCGCGGGGGCGGCGGCGACGATGTCCGGCCGCACCCGGGCGAGTGCCTCGAGCAGGTCCTCGACCGGCACCGCCGGGCCGGACGTGTAGTGGTTCACGCTGGCGTGGGAGCCGACGGCGCTGCCTTTGAAGTGTGCGCCGCGCAGGTCGAACCGGTCGCCCATGATCACTTCTCCTTTGCGGGCTTGGCGCCCTTGTTGACGCTGCTGTGCGAGCCGACCGCCGAATCGACGAAGGTGCTGCCGCGCAGGTCGTAGGTGTTGTAGACGGGATCGGCCAGTTTCGTGAACTCGACGACGGAGTAGCCGCGCTCCTGCAGGTAGGCGCCGACCGCGCGGAACAGCGTCGAATCCATGATCCGGACGTACCGCTCCACGTCGACGTCCTGGAAGTAGCTCTGCACCAGCTCGGCCTGCGCCAGTTCGCGCAGGCTCCGGCCGGCCCCGTACTTGGCCGGCTCGATCTTGTCGGGGCGCTGCTGCAACGCCTTGAAGCCGCGGAACACGGTCTTGGCGCGCCGGAGGATCGTCGCCGGCAGCAGGCACCACTCCACGGCCGCGGCCCGCAGCGGCGCGAGCACGGGGGACCGGTGCCGGTCGATGGTCCGGTAGCGCGGATCGATCGGCAGCAGGGCCAGGAACTGCCATTCGAGGAACAGCATCCGCTGGTTCGTCCCGACGTGGAGGTAGCACGACGTGGTCAGGTCGCGGTCCCACGACTCGATGCGGTAGCAGCGGTAGTACCGCGCCCACTCCACCGAAGCGTCGGCGAGGTGGCGGGCCGCTTCGGGGTCCAGCTGCGGAGCCGGGCGCCCGGCCAGGCTCGGCAGGACGCCGGGCACCGCCGCCCGGTCGGCCACCAGCCGGTCCGCCGGGATGAGCACCTGCTCGCGCAGCACCAGGTCCTCGAGGCGCCGGCCGGGGCCCAGCGACGACGTCCCGCGCAGCCGCGCCATCGCCGCGCTGACCTGGTCCTGCAACCCGGTGACGTTGATCGTCTCCGGTTCGGCGTCGTCGTCGGCCGGTTCGAGCGGCAGGGTGATCACCTGCTGGTGCAGCGGGATCCCGGCGCCCACGAACGGGGAGAACCCCCGGTGCACGACCACGTCCACCTTGTCGGGGTGGCGCGCCAGTTCCTGCTCCACCCGGGCCAGATCGCCCAGCGGCCCGGCGAACTGGTCCAGGCCGAGCCCGCGCAGCCGCCGCTCCTGTTCGTCGGCGCTCATCTCCCGGTTGGGGACGAAGGTGCCGGTGCGGAACCGGTCGAAGACCAGGAAGTGCACGGCGAACTCGTCGGCGCCGAGGACGACGGCCATCATGACGATCAGGACGAAGGGAACGACGATGACGCCCACGCCCAGGCCGGCGCTCACGCTCGAAGCCGCCGTGCCCAGCTCGGACCCCGATGACCCGGACCCGAGGCCGAACACCGTCCCCAGTGCGTAGCCGATGACGCTGATCCCGGCCAGCGGCAGGACGACGGCGACCGCGAGGACCGTCCCGATCGCCGCGCCCCGCTTGGTGGGCGTGAGCTTGCCGGTGACGAAGGCCAGGACGGTGGCGGCCACCAGCCACGCGATGAACCACAGAGGGTTGAGGACCAGCATCACCAGCAGCAACCCCAGCAGCACCCCGTCGCGGATGCGCCGCCGCGCGCGGGCGGCCACCGCCTCGCGCAGCACGGCGGTGGTGTCCACGCCGGGTGTCTGCGGAACGGCGCGGAACGGTTCGACGAGGAATTCCTTGATCGCCTCGTCGGCGAATTTCTCGTCGAGCTGCGCCGCGGCACAGAGGTATCGCGTGGTGATGTCCCGCCTCGCCAGGGAAGCGCCACACTGCTGGCAGTATTTGTCCCCGGTTCGGTTGACCGACCGGCAACGCCGGCACCGTCTGCTCTGTTCGGTTTCGACACCGACAGCCATGGATTTCCCTTTCCGGTCCGATCCCACCCGGGAGTCGTCCGGCCGGCCGTGCGGTGTTACAGGACCGGAACCGCGTGCACCGGTTCCGGCCGTCGGGAAGTCAAGGTCGTGCCGTCAATCGCAAGATCGGTTCCCCGGCCGCGTCACCCGCGGGATCGCCGACGACCACCGAGAATTGCGGCGAATCGATCACCAATCCCGCCGCCGATGCACGCACCTCGACCGTAAAAGGGACATCGCCCTGCGGCCCGTACCGCACGGCGAAAACCGACGAGCCCGGCGCCGACACCAGCGGCGACGGCGTGCCCGTCTTCGTGCTCAACACGCTGTCCTGGACGCGCGCCGCGATCACCTCGGTGACCGTGACCTCGGCGGCCACCGGCGTGCGGGTGGCCGACCCGGACGGCCGTCCGGTCCCCGCCGTCACCGACTCGGTCGTGCGCAACCCCGACGGCTCCCTGGAAGAAATCACGCTGACCTTCCTCGCCACGGCGGTGCCCGCACTCGGCTACCGGGTCTACCGGGTGCTCGACGCAGCGGACGTCCCACCCGGGTGGACCGAGAAGCCGGGCCCGCTCACGATCGAGAACGACGTCTTCGCGGTCGAAGCCGACTCGGCGCGCGGGGGCGCCCTCAAGCGCGTCCGGGACCGGCGAAGCGGCCGGGACCTGCTGAAGGACGGCGGGCTCGCCGCCGGGCTGGTGGTCCAGGACGAGCACGCCGAGCACCCGGTCTGGGGCGAAGGCCCGTGGCACCTGCTGCCGAAGGGACCCGGCCACGGCTCGGGCGCGGCGGAAGTCGTCGTCGAGACCAGCCCGGTGGGGGAGCGGCTCGTCGCGACGACGGCACTGGACGACCTGCGGATCACCCAGCGCACGACGCTGTGGCGCGGAGTGTCCCGAGTGGACGTGCACACCGACGTCGACGGGTCGCTCGGGCAGGACCGGCTGCTGCGGGCCCGCTTCGACTTCGCCGTGCCCGGCGCGTTGCCGGTGGCGGAGGTCGGGTTCGGCGCGATCGGCCGGTCGTTCGGCTTCCCGGACGTCGACGCGGCCGAACACCTCTGGACGCTCGACACGCCGGCCCACACCTGGGCCGGGCTGTCGGCGACCGCCCGCGTCGCGCTCGTCCGCGACGACGGCACGCGGACCGCGCACGCCATCGGTGTCGCCGAAGTGGTCGAGCCGCTCACGTCCGGGCTCGAGGTCCGGGCGCTGGTCGCGGCCCTGGCCGCAAAGGGCGTGACGGCGACCTGCACCCGCCCCGGCGGCCCGCGCTACGGCGCCCTCGACGCCGATTCGAACCTGCCCGACGTCCGGTTCGTCGTCGGCGCGGACAACCCCTGTGCCGCCGAAGTCCTCGCCTCCGCCGACCCCGGTTACCGGGACGCTCTGAAACGGCACGGCCGGGTGTTCGTCCCGGCCACCCGGACCCGGCGCGAAGCCTGGGTGCCCGACGCCGACCTGCGCGGCCTCCGCGACCTGCCGGTGGTGATCATCGACGACGTCAAGGCGGCCATCGCCGAACTGCGTGCGGCGGCCGCCCTCGACGTGCGGGTGCCCGACGGGCTGGCCGGGACGGCCGAACCCGCCGACAGCTACTCCGTCGCGGTCGTCAACCACGGCACGCCCGGATTCGTCGTCGACCCGGGCGGCACGCTGCACCTGTCGCTGATGCGCTCGTGCAGCGGCTGGCCCAGCGGCGGGTGGATCGACGGCGAGCGCCGGACCGCACCCGACGGCTCGAGTTTCGCCTGGCAGCACTGGACCCACACGTTCGGCTTCTCGATCGTCGCCGGAGACGGGGACTGGCGGGACGCCGGCTTCCCGCGGCACGCGCAGGAAGCCGCCCATCCGCTCCGGACCCGTCCGGTGCCGGCCACCGAAGGCGCGTTGCCGCCCGCGCTGAGCTTGATCACGGTCGAACCCGCCGAAGTCGTGCTGACCGCGGCAAAACCGGCGGGCAACCCGCTGGCGTCGGGCTCGGTGATCCCGCCCGCGGACGCGATCACGCTGCGGGTGTACGAATCGACCGGGTCCGCGGCCACGGCGGCCATCGCGCTGCACGGCGGGATCCGCTCGGCCTGGCGCACCGATCTGCTCGAAGAACGCGGCGAGCCGGTCGACGTCGACGCCGGACGCGCGCGCGTCGAACTGGGCGCCGCGGACGTGGCCACCGTGCGGCTGGAACCCGTCATGCGGATGGGAACCGGGCAGGAAATCGCCACGGAACCCGTGCAGCCGTTCCCCACGCGGTACTGGCTGCACAACGAAGGCCCGGCGCCGGCCGGCAACCTGCCGGTGAGCGTGCACGTGACGCCGACCCGGCTGAACCTCGGCGACGGACCGGCCCGCTTGGACGTCACCGTGAGCTGCAGCGGGCGCCCGGCCCGCGGGCGCGTCGAGTTCGCCCTGCCGCCGGGGTGGCGCACGGAAGGGGAGCCGGACTTCGAATACGACCTCGCGCCGGGGGGTCACGCGAAAGCCACGGTCGAAGTGCGGGGGCCGGACACACCCGGCCGGTACCTGCTCGCCGCCCGGATCACCGACGACCGCGGGCACCTCCTCGAGGACACGGCCGAAATCCTCGTCGGGCCCCCACCACCCCGCGACGACCTCGTCGCGGTCGGCTTCACGGGCGCGGTCGTCGTGCGACCGGGCGGGTGCGCCGAGCTGCCGGTGTCGCTGGAAAACCTGGCCCAGAGCGAGATCCGGGGCGCGGTCGCGGCGATCAGCCCGTTCGGCACCTGGGGCACCGACGTGACGATCGGCCCGCGGCTGCAGCCCTTCCGGCTCGCTGCCGGCGAAACGGCGACGGTGCCGGTCACCGTCCGGGCGAGTCACCGCGCCCGGCCGGGCGCGCACTGGTGGGTGCTGGTCCGCGTGGCCGCCCACGAACGGCTCGTCTACAGCCCCGCCGTCGAAGTCCGGATCGAGTGAATTCGTCGAATTCGCAGGAGCTCCGCAAAAGATCAGGTTACTGACGGGCGAATTACTCCGGACGCTGCTTGACCCGGATCTCCCCGGCGCTGATCATTCCCGCAGCGATTCCCCGCGCGCATTTCCCGCGCGCCTTCCCAGGAGAACCCATTGAGCCTCGCGCCCTTGGACCGGCGGGCCTTCCTGCGCCTGTCCGCGCTCGTCCCTGCCGTCGCCGTCCTGCCCACCGTGCTCAGCGTGCCCGCCTGGGCGGAGGCGACGACGGCCTTCGTCGACTCCTACCGCACGAACATCCCGGCCAACCACACCGCGGAAACCAACGCGGCGGTGCGGATCCTGAGCGGGATGCAGCGGGTCTGGCGCACCGGGTCCACTTGGGACAGTGGGGTCGTGCTCGACGCCGCACTGCTGCGCGCGAACGTCCGGCACTGCGTCGCCGTCACCCGCGCCCGGACCGGCGCCGAAGCCAAGCGCTCCTTCGTCTACGACCGCCAGCACCAGTCCTACGCCGCCATCGGCGGCCTGGGCCCCCTCGCGGACCTCTACCGCCGTGGCGCCAAGGCGGTCACCAGCATCACCAGCGCCCCGGACGGCACGCCGCCGGCGAAGATCGACGACGCCGTCCCGGCGGACGCCCCGGCGGGCTCGGCGCTCGGCGCCGGTTCGCACGACTCGGAACTGGGCCTGGTGGCCACCCTCGTGGACACCGTCCGCGGCACCTGGGCCTCGGGCAACCCGAGCAAGGCCGCCTACCAGTACCCGCGGCCGTGGCGGATGACCGCCGACAGCCGGGTCGAGGACACCGGCCGGGTCGACGCGCTCGGCTTCCCGGTCTACCGGTCCGACGTGGTCGTCGCGCCGCAGCTGCTGCGCCAGCGCAGCACGACCCCGGCCGAGGACGGCGGCTTCCCCAGCGGCCACACCAACGCGTTCCACCTCGCCTGCCTCGCGCTGGCCTACGCGGTCCCGGAACGGTTCCAGGAGCTGGTGGCGCGGGCCTACGACCTGGCCGACACGCGGATCGTCGCCGGGATGCACTCGCCGGTGGACGTGATCGGCGGCCGCACCCTGGCCACCGCGCTCACCGCCGCGACCCTCGCGGACCCGGAGAACGCGGCGCTCAAGGCGGCGGCCCGTGAGCAGGCGCTGAAGTACTTCACCGCGAAGACCGGTACAACCCCCGACACGCTCTTCGCCCGGGCGCACACCGGCGCCGACGAGTACGGCGACCGCCGCGCCAACGCCGCGATGGTCGCCCGCCGGGCCACCTACGGCCTGCCGGACCGCGGGGCCCGCACCGCGATGCGCGTCCCGAAGGGCGCCGAGGTGCTCCTCGAAACCCGCCTGCCGTACTTGGACGCGGCGCAGCGGCGGGAAGTCCTGCGCACGACGGCGTTCCCGGGCGGCAACCCGCTGCTCGACGGCCCGGAGCTGTGGGGACGGCTGAACCTCTTCGCCGCGGCCGACGGCTTCGGCGCGTTCGACACGGGCGTCCGCGTCACGATGGACGCCACCCGCGGCGGGTTTTCCGCGAACGACAGCTGGCGCAACGACATCGGCGGTGACGGCGGGCTCGTCAAGGCGGGCACCGGGACGCTGACGCTGGCCGGGGCCAACCACTACCGCGGCGGCACCCGCGTCGAGGCGGGCACGCTGGTCGCGGCGACGGCCGGCGCACTCGGCACCGGCACCGTCGAACTGGCCGGCGGGGTGCTGCGCGCGGCCGGCCTCCGGATCGGCGCCTACCACCAGACCGGCGGCACGCTGTCCGCCGCCGCCGGGCCGGCGCTGGTCGTGCGCGGCGAGGCCACCCTCGACCGCGGCAGCGTCCTGGAGCTGCGGATCGACGGCTCCTGCCCGGGGCACGAAGTCGACGTGCTGTGCGCGCGGCGGCTGCGTGGCCGGTTCGCCGCCGTCCGCGCCGACCGCCCGGGGTACCGGGTGGTCCCGCGCTACACCTCCACCGGTTTGTCCGTCCGAATCCAGCGGGAGTTCTCGTGAGAAAACGCATCGCCGCGGTGGCACTCGCCGTCATGGTGTCCACAGTGGTCAGTCCGGCGGCCGCGCGGGCCGCCGACGGCGGCAGCTTCTCGGTGCTGGCCTACAACGTCGCCGGCCTGCCCGAGAGCATCTCGAGCGCGCCGACCCCGCGTGACCCCGCCACGACGGCGATCGGGCAGCGGCTCGGCCCCTACGACGTCGTGCACGTCGAGGAGGACTTCAACTACCACGCGAAGCTCTACGCGGCCGACCAGCACCCGTACCGCACGCCGACCAGCGGTGGCGCGGGGATCGGCAGCGGGCTGAACACGCTGTCCTCGCTGCCGTACGACGCCGACGACTTCGAGCGCGTCCGCTGGACGTCCTGCCAGCTCGACTCCGGCGACTGCCTGACCCCGAAGGGCTTCACCTTCATGCGGGTGCGGCTGGCCGAAGGCGTGTACGTCGACTTCTACAACGCGCACACCAACGCCGGGACGAACGACGGCGACGAAGCCTCGCGCGCGTCCAACCTGGCGCAGCTGACCGCGTTCATCCGGTCGCACTCGGCGGGCAACGCGGTGGTCGTCATGGGCGACACCAACACGCGCTACACCCGCGCGGCCGACACGATCGCGCAGTTCGGCGCGGACAACGGCCTCACCGACGCGTGGGTCAAGCTCGTGCGCGGAGGTGTCGCGCCGGCTCCGGGCAGCCCCGACCTCGTGTGCGACAAGCAGGCGCCCACCAACGACTGCGAGGTCGTCGACAAGGTGCTCTACCGCAGCAGCAAACTCGTCTCGCTCGATGCGACCTTCTACAACAACGAGCACTCGAAGTTCCTGTACACCGACGGCAACATGCTGTCCGACCACGACCCGATCACCGTGCGCTTCAGCTGGCAGCGCAACCCCGCGCTGCAGCTGTCGGACCAGTTCGGCGGCCCGCACGGCGACTACTTCACCGACGTCCCGGCGGTGCCCGCGAACGCCCGGGTGCGGACCTGGTCGCTGCGCAGCGGCAACCGCGTCGACCAGGTCGGCGTGACCCTGGAGAACGGCACCACGCTGACCCACGGCGGCACCGGCGGCACGGCGGCGTCGCTCACGCTCGGCACCGGCGAGTACGTCACGACGGCGACCCTCTGCCAGGGCAAGTACAGCAACACGACCCGGATCTTCTCGGCCCGGTTCACCACCAACCTCGGCCGCGTCCTCGCCGGCGGCTCGACGACCGGCGACTGCGTCACCCGCACGGCCCCGGACGGCTGGCAGCTCGCCGGCTTCCACGGCCGCACCGGTGCCGAGGTCGACAAGGTGGGCTTCGTCTACACGCAGCGGTAGTCGCCGGCGAGCCCCCGAGGCGCCCCGCGGTCCGGAGCAGGTTCCGGACGGCGGGGCGTCACGCTGTTCAGCAGCTCTTCGGCGACGGCCATGGTGGGCCGGGCCGCGGGGTCCGGGTGCAGCAGCCGCAGCACGGCTTCGGCGAGCGGGTGCCGGACCAGGCCGAGATCGCCGCCCAGCGCGGCGTAGAGGGTGGCGCCCAGGGAGTACACCTCCGCCGGGAAGTCGGGGAAGCCGCCGTCGAGCACCTCGGGGGCGAGGTAGCTGCGCAGCGGGCTCCCGCCGCCCACGATCGCGGCGCGACCCTGGGCGGAGACGACGACGTGGTCGGGATCGACGGCGGCGTGCAGCACGCCTTCGTCGTGCGCGGCGGCCAGCTGGGCGGCCAGCTGAAGCCCGAACCGGGCGACCAGCCCGGCGGCGAGCGGACCGTGCTCGCCGAGCAGTTCGGTCAGCGTCCGCGCCCCCGGGTACTCGAGCACGAGGTAGGTGGTGCTGTCCTCGTCGACGACGTCACAGATGGCCGCCCGCGGCGCGGGGATGGCAGGCACCGCGGGCGGCTCGTCGAACAGCGGTTTGACGGCGACGATCCGGTCGAGCCGTTCGTCCTGGGCGTGCCAGACCACGGTGCCCGCCCCGGCCGGGCCGAGCAGGCGGTACCGGTCACCGATCAGTGTTCCTTCGCTCGCCACGTCGCTGTCCCTCCGCGTCGTCCACCGTCCTACCGGGAGATACGGCCGGAACGCGAATCCGGTTCGCTTGATCGACTCGATTCCCCGTTCGTGACAAAACAACGGCCGGTCACTGCGGCTTTTTCGACAACTTGTTCACCCCGGCGGGGGAGACCGGCCCGAGCGCGGGTGGGCGGTTGCCCGGCCAGGCTCGGGCCGGTTGGGGACGCCCACTTCCGGCGGGTCGGCGCGAAAGGCACGACCCCAGCCGACCCGGCCGAGCCCGGCCCGGCGGCTGCGCTGCCGCCCGGCCGGGCTCGGGTCCCGGTGCCTACCTCCGCTTGAGCGGCGGCACGCTCCCCAGCGTCGGCACCACCTTGGCGATCGTCCCGTCCGGGCCGAACCGCAGGCGGTCGATCGTCACCTCGCGGTGCGTTCCGTCGCCGCCCGGGATCGCGAAGCGGTGGTAGGCGATGTACCACTCGTCCTTGCCCGGGACCTGGACGATGCTGTGGTGCCCGGGGCCCAGGATCCCCAGCGACGGGTCCTTCTCCAGGATCACGCCCCGGTTCACCAGCCCCGCACCCAGCGGGCTCGTCGCCGTCGCGTAGCCGACGCGGTAGTTCTCGCTGCCCGTGTCGTCGATGGACCACGTGAGGTGGTACATGCCCGCGCGCTTGGTCATGAACAGCCCCTCGCGGAAGGTGTCGAGGCCGGTCAAGCGGGTGATCTTCGCCGGGTCGTACGACGTCAGGTCGGCGTTCAGCGGCACCACGTAGGCGTTGCCGTTGCCCCAGTACAGGTACGTCTGCCCGTCGTCGTCGGTGAACACCGCCGGGTCGATCGCCTGGCCACCCGCCGGGTTCGCCGCGATCAGGGGCTTGCCCAGTGCGTCGGTGAACGGCCCGGTCGGTGAAGCGGACACCGCGACGCCGATCTTGGCGTCCGCGCAGAAGTAGAAGTAGTACTTCCCGTTCTTCTCGGTGATCGTCGGCGCCCACGCCCGGCTGTCCGCCCAGGACACGTCCGGGCCGAGGTCGAGGATCTTCGGGTGCCGCGTCCAGGTGACCAGGTCCCTGCTCGACCACGCGTCGAACGTCGTCCCCGACCAGCCCGGGTAGCCGTCGGTCGTGGCGTAGATGTAGTACGTGTCGCCGAAGCGGACGATGTTCGGGTCGGCGTTGAAGCCGGGCAGGACCGGGCTGTTCATCACCACTGCGGTGACCGTCCACGTCCGCCGCTGCCGGCCGGCGCCGACGACCGAGTAGCCCACCGGGCCGGTGAAGTCCTGCCGCGAACCGTTGTGGGGGAACACCTGTGTGCCGTCGGCGACCTGCAGCACCGGCGCCAGCCGCCGCACGTCCGTGCCCGGCTTCACCGGCAGGACGATCGTGCCCTTCGCGCTGTCGACGATCGCCGGCACCCGCAGGGCATCGAGCGTCACCGAGCCGACGGCCGTCTCGTTGCCCGGCGCGCCGAGCACCTCCTTGGCCGTCAGGCCGCGGTTCCACACGGTGAACCGCCGCATCTTGCCCTGGAAGTACTCGTCCGCACCGTAGGCCGACCGCCCCAGGTAGTTCGATGTCGTGATGCCCGCGCCGAGGTCGCCGGGCTTCGCCGTGACACCGTCCACATGGGCCACTTCGACGCCGTTGTCGTACAGCCGCGCGGTTCCGTTCGCCAGGGTGTACGTCAGCGTGTGCCAGGCGCCGCGGGACAGCGCCCGCTTGCTGTCGGCGTTCTGCTCGGTCGACCAGTTGCCCGCGGCGATCGCGGCCCGGTAGGTGTCCCCGGTCGCGAACAGGTAGCCGTCCCCGGCGTTGTCCGTGCTGTTGCCCAGGTTCCACAGGAAGTACGGCGTCTGCTGGCCCGGATCGACCCACACCTGCGCCGACACCGTGATCCCGCTCAGGCCGCTCATCAGGTTGTTCGGCAGGGCGACGTAACCGTCCTTGCCCGCGAAGGCGAGCCCGTCCGCCGAGCGCGTGACACCGCCGTGCACCGTGGCGTCCCGCCCGTTCCCCGAGACGTCGGTGACGGTGTCGCCCCGGCCCGCCGCGGTGAGGTCGTAGTCGGCGACGACGCCCTTCTTGTCGGCCGTCACCGGCGGCGGCCCCTGCCGCAGCCGGGCCAGCTCGGCCTTGGTCACCGGCAGCACCGTGCCGTGGCGCGGGCTCTTCGGGAGCTGGTACTCCGCCGGGATCGTCCAGTTCGGCTTCGCCAGCGAATCGGTGACGAACGGGACGTACCCGCGCCGCGGCGTCTCGTCCATGAACGCGTAGACCTTGGTGCTGTCGTTCGCCTTGAACACCGTCGGGCCTTCCACCCAGTCGGTGCCGAGCTTGGTGCGGATGCAGTCGGAGACCAGCTCCCAGTTGCGCGGCTTGGTCGTCGGCAGGTCCACCGCACGCAGGTTCTTCGACCGCTCGAGCACGATGTCCCGTTCGCAGGACCCGATGACCTTGCCGTCGGTGGTGAGGCGGTAGTAGTAGTCGCCGTCCTTGAGCACGGTGGAGTCGATGACGCCCTCACCGGGGTCGTTCCACACCTGCGGCTTGCTGAACGTCCGGAAGTCCCGCGTGGTGGCGTACATCATCCGCGGGTACGTCGAGCCGGTGTGGTCGACGTCGGTGGGGGCGTAGGGGCTGGTGGCCCAGTAGACGACGTAGGCGCCGATCGCCGGGTCGTAGGTGGCCTCGGGCGCCCACGTCATGCCGGCCGTGTCGTCGGAAACCCGGACGTGCCGCTGGTTCGACCAGGTGACCAGGTCGGTCGACTCCCAGATCTCCAGGTACTGGCTGCCGTGGCGCTGCGCCTGGTCCCAGCCGCGGCCGTCGTTGATCTGCAGGTCGGTGGCGACGATGTAGAACCGGTCGCCTTCGGGGGAGCGGACGATGAACGGGTCGCGGACACCGGTTTCGCCGTAGTTCGAGCGCAGGACGGGCTTGCCGCCGTTGAGCTCGTCCCAGTGCAGCGGGTCGTTGCCGCGGCTGGCCGCGAAGTGGATCTGCTCGGTGTCCTGCGTCGCCTCGCCGGTGAAGTAGGCGAACATGTACCCCTCCAGCGCTTCCTTCTTCGGCAGCGGCAGGACGGTGAGCGTGAAGGAGCGTTCGGCCGTCGCGTGGCCCTTCGCCGCGCGGACCGTGAGCCGCGCCTTGGCCGGCCGCGCACCGGTCGCGGGCCGGGTGACCTCGCCGGTGGCGGTGACGACGCGGGGGTCCTGGCTGCGCCAGGTCAGCGTGACGTCGCGGGCGCCCTTGACCGGCAGCGTGATGTTGCCGCGGATCGCGTCCTGGTCCGGGATGACGAGGTCCTCGAGCGCGTTGTCGACCTTCTGCCGGTCGGTGATGTCCTGCAGCACGGTGACGGTGAAAGAGCGGCTCGCGCTCTGGCCGGCGTAGGAGACGGCCGCGGTCAAGGTCACCTTCGCGTTGCCGGCGCCGGGCGCGGGCCGCGTCACCACGCCCGCCGGGGACACCACGGCCGGGTTGCTCGACGTCCAGGCGATCGCCGAGCCGCCTGCGCCGGACTTGGGCAGCGTGAGGTTGTCCGTGACGGCCGAGGTGTCGCCGAGGTCGAGGGCGGCCGCGTCGGCCGTCGCCCGCCCGGCGGCGGTGCGCTCGCCGAGGGCACGGGCCTCGTCGGCGGTCACCGCGCGGTCGTAGACGCGGAAGTCGCGGACGTTCCCCTTGAGGTACTTGTCGGCGTCGTAGACCGACCGGCCCAGGTAGTCGGCGGTCGTGGTGCCGCCGCCGATCGAACCGGGCGTGATCGTGATGCCGGTGGTGCGGGCGACCTCGATCCCGTCCTCGTACAGGACCGCGGTCCCGCCGCCGAGGGCGTAGGTGATCGTGCGCCAGCTGCCGCGGGAGAGGTTGCGGCCCGCGCTCGCGTTCTGTTCGGTGGACCAGTTGCCGGAGGCGATCGAGCCGCGGAAGGCGTCACCGGTGGTGAACAGGTAGCCGTTCCCGGCGCCGCCGCTCGTGTTGCCGAGGCCCCACAGGAAGTACGGCGTGCCCTGGTCGGCCGCGATGTTCACCTGAACCGAAACCGTGATGTCCGTGAGACCCCGCATGAGGTTGTCGGGCAGGCGCACGTGCCCGTTGGTGCCACCCAGGCGCAGGCCTTCGTCACCTTGCCACGTGGCGTCACCGCTGACGCTCGCGGTGCGGCCGTGGCCCGAGGCGTCGGGCACCGTCGTGCCGGAGCCGCCGGTGAGGTCGTAGCGGACGACCAGACCGTCGTCCAGGGTTGCCGCGTGGCCGGACGTGGCCCACACGGTCGTGGACGCCGCGGCGATGGCGAGGGTGGCGAGGATCGCGGTCAGCGGGCGGGGCCGCCGGGAGAACTTCGGCGACGACGGCGTCGCCGAGAGTCGAACGGGCATACCGGCTCTCCAGGAAGTGGGCGCCGACGGCGCGGGAAGAAGGACCTCGCGCGGGGAGGGGTCCGGAGCCGCAACCTGGCTGCCGGGCGCGAAGTGAGCGCTAACATAGCTCCCGATCCGCACGGGGTCAATCGACTGTTTTGCCTGGTGGCGTCGAACCTCCCGCCGATCGGACCCTTGACACCTTGTGGCGCGGGTCACTTACACTACGACCGCTTGTTAGCGCTAACAATTTCTGCTGTGCCCGGCACTCGACGACGAGATGGGGACGAGACCATGATCAGTCGGCGTGGACTGATGGCGGGCACGGCGGGCGCCGTGGTCGCCGGCGTGCTCGGCAGCAGGGCCTCCGCCCAGGCCGCCTCCGGCGCCTACGTCATGGCGTACTTCACCGAGTCGCCGTCCATGACCGGCGCCGGCTACGGGCTGCACCTGGCGGTCAGCGCGGACGGCCTCGACTGGATGCCGCTCAACCAGAACAACCCCGTCGTGACGCCGACCGCCGGCACCGGCGGGCTGCGCGACCCCTTCGTGCTGCGCAAGCAGGACGGCCGGTTCGTCGTGCTGGCGACCGACCTCAAGGGCACCGACTGGTCGCTGCAGAACCAGTACGTGCACGTCTGGGATTCCGCCGACCTGCGCGGGTTCAGCGGGTACCGCCGGATCAAGCTGCACTCGATGGCCACGCACAGCTGGGCACCCGAGGCGTTCTGGGACCCTTCGCGCAGCCAGTACGCGATCATCTACTCGGCGGCCTCCGGCGGCCACGACGTCATCATGGTCAACTACACCACCGACTTCGTGACGGTCAGTGCCCCGCAGGTGTTCTTCGACCCCGGCCACGCCACGATCGACGGGACGATGGCCTCGATCGGCGGCGTCAACTACCTGTACGTCAAGAACAACACGAACAGCACCCTGGTCGGCCAGCGTTCCGGAGCACTGGCGCCGGGCGGTTTCACCACGTACAAGACCGGAATATCCCCCGGGCGGGGGGTGGAAGCGCCGCAGATCGTCCCGGCGCCGTCGGGGAGCCGCTGGTACCTCTGGGGCGACACCTGGAGCCCCAACGGCCGGTTCTTCTGCTGGGAGACCACCGATGTCGCCGCCGGGACCTGGACACTGCTGAACGATCGCGCCTACACCCAGCCGCTGAACTCCAAGCACCCCGGGATCACGCCGATCACGGCCGCCGAACGGTCCGCCCTCGTCGCGCAGTGGGGCGCCCCGGCGTGGCGGCGGCTCAAGTCCTACAACTTCCCGGACCGCTACGTCCGGCACGCCGACTCCGTGGGCCGCATCGACGCCTACCCGTTCGACCCGTACGCCGACCAGCTGTGGAAGCTGGTGCCCGGTTTGGCGGACGCGACCGGCGTCTCGTTCGAGTCCGTCAACTACCCGGGCCGGTACCTGCGGCACTACAACTACGAGCTGCGCCTCGCCGCCGACGACGGTTCCGCGAACTTCAAGGCGGACGCCACCTTCCACCAGACGGCCGGGCTCGCCGACGCGAGCTGGGCGTCCTTCCGTTCGCACAACTACCCCGACCGTTACCTCCGGCACCACGACTACGTGCTGCGGATCGACCCCCTGGGCAGCACGTCCTCCACTGTGGACAAGCAGGACGCGACTTTCCGCGTCGGCTACTGAACCGCTTCCGAAGGAGCCGCCATGCTACGACGACGTGGCCCGGTTTTGTCCTTGTTCGTGCTCGCCGCCCTGCTGCTCGGCGCGCCCGGTGCGCACGCCGCGCCGGTGACGGTGACCAGCGGGAGCCAGCTCACCGACACCTCCGGCGCCCTGGTGCACGCGCACGGCGGCGGGATGCTCAAGGTGGGGGCGTACTACTACTGGTTCGGCGAGAACCGCAACGCCGACGACACCTTCCGGGCCGTCTCGGCCTACCGCTCGACCGACCTGAAGACCTGGGAGTTCCGGGGCGACGTGCTGACGCAGTCGTCGGCGGCGGAACTGGGCCGGGCCAAGATCGAGCGGCCGAAGGTGATCTACAACAGCTCGACCGGCCAGTACGTGATGTGGATGCACAAGGAGAACGGCGACGACTACGCCGAAGCCCGCGCCGCTGTGGCCACTTCGTCGTCGGTCGACGGCAATTACAGCTACCGCGGCAGCTTCCGGCCGCTCGGTGCCCACATGTCGCGGGACATCACGCTGTTCAAGGACGACGACGGCACCGCGTACATGGCGTCGGCGGCCCGTGAGAACGCCGATCTCAACGTATACCGGCTCACCGCCGACTACACCGGTGTCTCGGCGCTGGTGCAGACGTTGTGGCCCGGCTCGTACCGCGAAGCGCCGGCGATGTTCAAGCGCAACGGCGTCTACTTCCTGCTCACTTCGGGCGCCACGGGCTGGCAGCCGAACCAGCAGAAGTACGCCACGGCCACGAGCGTCACGGGCACCTGGAGCGGCTTGGCCAACGTCGGGGACTCCACCGGTTTCGGCAGCCAGACCGCGTACGTCCTGCCCGTGCAGGGCTCGCAGGCGACTTCGTACCTCTACCTGGGTGACCGCTGGGCGGGCGCCTGGCAGCGTCCGGTCAACGAGTCCCGGTACGTCTGGCTGCCGCTCGGTTTTCCCAGCAGCAAGACGATGTCGCTGAGCTGGTACCCGAAGGTGAGCGTCGACACCGCGACCGGCGTGGTCGCCGGGGCCGGCTCCGGCAGCGCGTACGAGACGATGGTGGCGCGCCACAGCGGAAAGTGCGCCGACATCCCGAGTTCGTCCCGGACCGACGGCGTGGCGCTGACGCAGTACACCTGCAACAACGGCGCGAACCAGCAGTGGAGCGTGCTCGACCTCGGCGACGGATACGTCAACCTGATCGCCCGGCACAGCGGGAAGTGCCTCGGCATCGCGGGCGGTTCGACGGCGGACGGCGCGGCGGCGGTGCAAACGACGTGCACTGCAGGCACGAACCAGCAGTGGCAGGCCCAAGCCGTCAGTGGCGGGTACACCCGGTGGGTGGCGCGCCACAGCGGGAAGTGCCTGGACGTCGTTTCCGCGTCCACGGCCGACGGTGCCGCGGTGAAGCAGTACCCGTGCACCGGCGTGACGAACCAGCAATGGCAGCGGAAGGCGGCCTGAACGGCTCCGTTCGGCCCTTGACGACCGGGTGGCGGCTCGCTAGCTTTTGCGAAACTCCTTCATGTTTGGGGCCGCCATCATGCGCATGCTCGTGGCTTTGCTCACCGCCGTGGCGCTGACTTCCGGCGTCGTCGCTTCCGCTGTCGCCGAAGACGTTCCTGCCCACCGGCTGACCGTGCGCGGCTCGGCGTTCGTCGACGAGTACGGCCGCGAAGTGGTCTTGCGCGGCTTCAACGTCTCGGGCGAGGTGAAGCTGGCGGAAAACGGTTTCCTGCCGTTCGCCACCGCGGCCGACGCGCGTCGCTCGGCCCAGGCGATGAAAGCGCTCACCGGCGCGAACGCCGTGCGGATCCCGATCGCCTGGGCCGGGACGCAGCCGGTGCGGGGGCCGGTGAACACGCAGTACCTGGCGAAGCTGACCGAGCAGATGAAGGCGTTCCTGGACGAAGGTTTCACCGTCCTGCCCGACTTCCACCAGGACCTGTTCTCCCGCTACCTGTTCAACCGCGGCAGCTGGTACACCGGCGACGGCGCGCCGAAGTGGGTCGTCGACCTCGGCGGCTACCCGGCGGAGAGCTGTGGCATCTGCGCCCACTGGGGCCAGAACATCACCCAGAACGGCGCGGTCCAGGACGCCACGAAGGACTTCTGGCACAACGCCCGCGGCGTCCAGGACGAGTTCGTCGGCATGGCCGGCCAGACGATGACGTACTTGCGGACGAACCTGAGTGCCGCGCAGTTCGCGGGCATCGCGGGCATGGACCCGTACAACGAGCCGTTCGCCGGGCGGTACGACTCCGGCCAGGACAGCAAGGCGTGGGAGCAGAACGTCCTGTGGCCGTTCTTCAAGCGGTTCCGCGACGCGATGGATGCCGCCGGCTGGCAGGACAAGCCCGCGTTCGTCGAGCCGAACATGTTCTGGAACGCCAACATCTCCTTCCAGCTCCACCCCGGCGGCTTCCAGGACACCGGCGTCATGGGCCCGCGGTACGTGTTCAACACGCACTTCTACGACCAGCTCGCCCAGTCCGGCGTGTTCATGCCGGGCAAAGCGGGTGACGGCCAGTACAGCGGCGCCTTCGGCACGGTCCGGGACCGCGCGGCCGCGCTCGGCACGACGGCGATCGTCACCGAGTTCGGCCACCCGATGACCGGGTACACCTCGGACAAGACCCCGACCGTGGACAAGGCGATGTACCAGGCCCTGGACTCGCGGGTGCCCGGCGCGAACTGGTGGCGCAGGCCGGCGGACTCGGGCCCGGTGCTGTCGGCGACGCAGTGGCAGTGGGACATCTACAGCGGCCGCCACCACGAGCTGATGAACGACAACCCGGACAAGGTCAAGACGGACGGCGACGCCTGGAACGGCGAGGACTTCTCCTCGGCTCGTACGGCAGACGACGGAACGGTCCAGCTCCGCCAGGACGCCCGGCTCCTCGACCGCCTCTACCCGGCCGCGGTGGCGGGCCACACGCTGGCGTTCACCTACGAGGACCGCTCGCGAGATGGCAGCCGGACGCTGACGTGGAACCAGATCCCGTCGACGTTGCCGGCCACGGCGGCACTGACCGGCGCGGGCCGCTACGGCGTCCTGGTGTGGCAGGGAACCGACGCGGGCGCGCCGACCGAGCTGCACGTCCCGGCGGGGATGACGCCGACGGTGGTCACCGACGTGGCCTCGCCGACCCGGGTGGGCGACCGCCTGCGCCTCCCGGCGACACCGGGCCTGCACTACGCCCTGATCGCGGAACCGGCGTCGGCGCCGACCGCGGCCCAGGTGGCGGCGGTCCGGGCGGAGCTGGCGGCCTGGGCGCCGACGGCGGTCCGCTAGCCATGCCGGCGCCTACCCGGCCAGCATGGCGACCATGCCGTGCGGGGCGTCGTCGCCGAACATGAGTGCGTAGACGTCCTCGTCCGCCGCTTCCGCGGCCGCGCGCGTGAACATGGCCTGCTCGTATTCGGCCAGCGCCGTCTCGACGTCGTCGTGGGCGGCGAGGGCCCGGCCGAGTTCGGCGCCGTCCAGCATGGCCAGGTTCGCGCCTTCGCCGTTCGGGGGCATCAGGTGGGCCGCGTCGCCGAGCAGCGTCACGCCCGGCACGCGGTCCCAGCGGTGCCCGGCCGGCAGGGTGTGGAGGCGGCGCAGCACCGGCGGGACATCGCTTTCGGTGATCAGGGCGGTCAGTTCGGGCGCCCAGCCGGCGAACTCCTCGGCCGCCCCCGCCGTCACGGCCTCGGCGTCGGCCCCGGCGAGCCAGTCCTGCGGCTTGAACAGCTGCGCGTACGTGTGCAGTGTGCCGCCGCCTTCGCGGTGCGCGACGATCCCCTTGCCCGGCGCGAGCGCGTAGAGCGCCCCCGCCCCGACGACCTTCGCCGCGGCGGGGTGCCGGACGTCGCCGTCGAGGAGAAAGGTCTCGACGACCGACACGCCGACGTACTCCGGGACTGCGTCGGAAAGCAGCGGACGGACTTTCGACCACGCGCCGTCCGCCCCGACCAGCAGGCTCGTGGTGAAAGCGCTTCCGTCGGCCAGGCGGACTTCGTGGCGGCCGTCGCCGATGGCCCGCGCGCCGGCGACCTTGTGTCCCCAGTGGACGGTGCCGGGTGGCAGCGCGTCGAGCAGTAGCTGCCGCAGTTCGCCGCGCTGGACTTCGGGCCGTTCGCCGGTGCCGTCGTCGGGCCGGTCGAGCAGCACGGTGCCGTGGCGGTCGACGACGCGGGAGGACTCGCGGCCCGGCAGGACGAGCTCCCGGAAGCCGTCGGTCAGCCCGGCGGCCTCCAGCGCGGGCTGGCCGTTCCAGGGGTGGATGTCGAGCATCCCGCCCTGGCGGCGCGCGGACGGTGAAACTTCGGCCTCGTACACCTCGGCCGGGATGCCGTGCCGGTGCAGGACGCTGGCCAGGACGAGCCCGCCGAGGCCGGCGCCGATGATCGTGACAGTCATGGTTACCTCCGATTGGATTGCCGTTCCAATCGCCAGGCTAGCACGGGTTTGGATCGGCGTTCCAATCATGCGATGATCGACCCATGGCGAAACGGCGCACGGACGGGCTGTCCAAGGAAGTGATCGTGCAGGCGGCGGCCGCGATCCTGGACGACGGCGGCGAAGCCGCGCTGACCTTCCGCGCGCTCACCGCCCGTCTCTCGACCGGTTACGGCGCGATCTACCACCACGTCGCCAACAAGAGCGACCTCCTGGCCGCGGCGACCGACGCCGTCATCGCGCGTGTGATGGGTGACGCCGTGGTCGACGGCGAGCCGCGGGAGGCGCTGCGCACGGTTTCGCTCGGCCTGTTCGACGCGATCGACGCCCACCCGTGGGTCGGCGCCCAGCTGTCCCGCGAGCCGTGGCGGCCGGCGCTCCTGCAGGTCTACGAGCGCATCGGCGGGCTGCTCGTCGCGCTCGAAGTGCCCGAACGGGCGTTGTTCGACGCCGCGGGCGCGCTCGTCAACTACGTGCTCGGCGTCGCCGGGCAGAACGCCGCCAACGCCCGGCTCCTCGCCGCCGACCAGGGGGACCGCTCGGCGTTCCTCGCCACCGTGTCGGCGAAGTGGGCCTCGCTCGACCCGGGCGAGTACCCCTTCGTGCACCGGGCCGCGACCCAGCTGCGGGAGCACGACGACCGCGAGCAGTTCCTCGCGGGCGTCGACCTCTTCCTGGCCGGGATCGCGACCCTGCGCGGGTAGGGCCTACGCGCGGCCGATGCCCGCCGCGATGCCGTCGAGCAGGAAGTCCAGGCCGATCCGGAAGGTCTGGTCGGCGTCGAGGTGGGCGGCGTCGCGGACGACCGTCTCCAGCGCGGGGAAGCGGCCGGTGGCGAACATCCGCACCAGGTAGGGCCCGTGGGTGCGCTGCCACTGCCGCTGGTCCAGCCCGCTGGCGCGCTCGGCCCGCCGCTCGGCGATCTCCCGGCGGACCGCGCCGATCACGTAGGCGTCGACGGCGGCGGCCATCGGCATGACGGCGTCGACGTCGACCCCGTCCAGTGCGGCCAGCACCGCTTCGCCGCGGGCCAGCGCGTTCGGGCCGAGCTGGGGCCGGCCGCCGATCAGGTCGGCGAACCACTCGTGCCGGTGCGCGGCCTGCCGGGTGGCCTCGGCCACCGACGTCAGCACCGCCCGCCAGCCGTCCCCGGCCGGCCGGATCTCGCCGTGGACGGCGTCGACCATCAGGTCGAGCAGCTCGTCCTTGGTGTCGATGTAGCCGTAGAGCCGCATCGGCCCGACGTCCAGCGCGCCGGCGATCTTGCGCAGCGACACGGCTTCGAGGCCGGCTTCGTCGGCCAGTTCGACCGCGGTCCGGACGATCAGGTCCCGGCTCAGCGGAGCCGGCGCCGGTCGGTTCGCCGGCTCCGGCCGTTCCCACACCAACATGGGGGTGACAGTACAGCGCCCGCCGCGATACAGTGTATCGAGACGTACGGCGTATCGGAGGGGAGTCATGACCATCGCGATCGTGGGAGCCGGCATGGGCGGCCTGGCGCTCGCCCGCGTGTTGCACGTGCACGGCGTCGAGGCCGTCGTGTACGAACGCGATGCGGCGCGTGACGCCCGCCACCAGGGCGGCATGCTCGACATCCATTCCGGCCAGCGGGCGCTGCGCGAAGCGGGCCTGCTCGAGAAGTTCCTGTCCGTGGCCCGCGGGGAGGGGCAGGACATGCGCCTCCTGGAACCGGACGGCACGCTGCTGCTGCAGGAGGACACCCCGGACGACGCGCCACCCGTGCGGCCGGAGATCGACCGCACGGACCTGCGCAACCTCCTGCTCGACGCCCTCCCGCCGGGGATGGTCCGGTGGGGTCGCGCGTACGACCACGCGGAAGACGGTGTCGTGCATTTCGCGGACGGCACGAGTGCGGACTACGACCTGCTGGTGGGCGCGGACGGCGCGAACTCCCGCGTGAGGGCGTTGCTGACCGACGCCCGCCCGGTGCACCTCGGCCAGAACGCGGTCGAGCTGGCCATCCCGGACATCGACCGCACCTATCCGGACTTGGCGGCGATGGTCGGCCGAGGCAATTACTGGGTGTTCGGCGAGGGGAAATCCCTGTCGGCCCAACGCAACGGCGACGGCTGCGTCCGCATCGGCGTCAGCTTCTACAACACGGGTGAAGACTGGTTCGCGGAGAGCGGCATCCGCTTCGACGACCCACCGGCGGTCCGGGCGCGCTTGATCGAGCTCCTGGCCGGGTGGGACCCCCGCATCACGGCCCTGATCGCCGCAGCCTCCGACGACACGGTGGCCCCCCGCCCCCTCGCCAGCCTCCCGGTCGGCTTGACGTGGCCATCGAACCCGAGCGTGACCCTCGTCGGCGACGCGGCGCACCTGATGCCCCCGGTGGGCGAGGGGGCGAACATGGCCCTCCTGGACGGCGCAGTCCTGGGGCTGGCGCTGGCGGAGCACCCGGACGATGTCCCCACGGCGGTGGCGGAGTACGAGCGGGAGATGTTCGACCGCACCAGCGCGGCGGCCCGCATGTCGGCGGACATGCAGGAGCTCCTGATGTCCCCGGACGCCGGCCGGCGGTTGCTCGAGTTCTTCCAGCCGGGGTGAGGGGCGCCCATGCCCGCCGAGCCGACCTCGCCCGGGGTTCCGGTTCAGCCGAGCCGGTCCGGTTCAGCCGAGCCCAAGGCGCACACTTGCCGAACGCAGCCCAACCGAGTCCGCGCCGTCCGGCCCAGCCGAGCCCAACCCGGCCTGGCCCGCCCGGTCGAGGCCAAACGGACCCGCCCGGCCCACCCCCGCCCGTCCGCCAAACCGAGCCCGGTCCCGCCCACCTCGAGTCCGCGCTGCCCGGCCCAGCCGAGCTCAAACCGACCCGGCCCGCCCGGTCGAGCCCAACCGAAGCCCGCCCGGGCCACCCCGCCCGGGCCACCCCGCCCGCCCGTCAAACGCAGCCCGGCCCCGCCCAACCCAAGTCCGCGCCGCCCGGCCCAGACCGCCCAGCCGAGCCCGGTCCGCCAGCCGAGCCCGACCCGGCCCGCCAAACCCAAACCCAACCCCACCCAACCCAACCCGGCCCGGCCGGGCCCGGCCCGGCCCGCCCAGCCGAGCCCGACCCGGCCCGGCCCGGTTGGGCCGCGCGGCGAACAGCACGCCGCTGCCCGGTACCTCCGCACACGAGACCCGGCCGCCCCGTCCGCGCGACCCAGGGCACCGCGGAACCGCAGGCGGCGGCCGGTCTACCCTGGAGGCCGATGACCGAGAACCAGGCACCCAGGGCGTACCAGATCCGCACCTTCGGCTGCCAGATGAACGTGCACGACTCCGAGCGCCTCGCCGGGCAGCTCGAGGACGCGGGCTACGTGCCGGCCACCGCCGGGGCCAAGCCTGACCTGATCGTGTTCAACACCTGCGCCGTGCGGGAAAACGCGGACAACAAGCTGTACGGCACCCTCGGGCACCTGCGCCCGGACAAGGTCGCCAACCCCGAGCTGCAGATCGCCGTCGGCGGGTGTCTCGCCCAGAAGGACCGCGGGGAGATCGTCAAGCGGGCGCCGTGGGTCGACGTCGTGTTCGGGACGCACAACATCGGGTCGCTGCCCACGCTGCTCGAACGCGCCCGGCACAACGCCGAGGCCGAGGTCGAGATCCTCGAATCGCTCGAAACCTTCCCCTCGACGCTGCCCGCGCGGCGGGAGTCGTCCTACGCGAGCTGGGTGTCCGTTTCGGTCGGCTGCAACAACACCTGCACCTTCTGCATCGTCCCGGCCCTGCGCGGCAAGGAACGCGACCGGCGGCCCGGCGAGATCCTCGCCGAGGTCGAGGCGCTCGTCGCGGAGGGCGTGCTCGAGGTCACTTTGCTCGGCCAGAACGTCAACTCCTACGGCGTCGAATTCGGCGACAGGCTGGCGTTCGGCAAGCTGCTGCGCGCCTGCGGGACCGTCGACGGCCTCGAGCGCGTCCGGTTCACCTCGCCGCACCCGGCGGCGTTCACCTCCGACGTCATCGACGCCATGGCCGCGACCCCGAACGTCTGCCACCAGCTGCACATGCCGCTGCAGTCCGGCTCCGACCGGGTGCTGCGCGAAATGAAGCGCTCCTACCGCTCGGCGCGTTTCCTGAACATCCTCGACGAGGTCCGCGCGGCCATGCCGGACGCCGCGATCACCACCGACATCATCGTCGGCTTCCCCGGCGAGACCGAGGAGGACTTCCAGGCGACCCTGGACGTCGTGGCGCAGGCCCGCTTCTCCAGCGCGTTCACCTTCCAGTACTCGAAGCGCCCCGGCACGCCGGCCGCGACGATGGCGGGCCAGCTGCCCAAGGAGGTCGTGCAGGAGCGCTACGACCGGCTGGTCGAGCTGCAGAACGCGATCTCCTGGGAAGAGAACAAGAAGATCGTCGGCCGCACGGTCGAGCTGCTGGTCGCCGCGGGCGAGGGCCGCAAGGACGCCGAGACGCAGCGGATGAGCGGCCGCGCCCGCGACGGGCGCCTGGTGCACTTCACGCCGACCGGCGCCCACGTCGACCGCGCGGTCCGCCCGGGCGACGTCGTCGAGACGGTCGTCACCTACGGCGCCCCGCACCACCTGGTGGCCGACGGCGACCTGCTGTCCCACCGGCGGACGCGGGCGGGCGACAACGCGGAGGCCGGGCTGCGGCCGAAGACGAGCGGTGTCACGCTGGGCCTGCCGGGCTTCGGTGCCCCGGCCGCCCAGCCCGAACCGGTGAGTGGGTGTGCGCTGTGACCGAGTCGCGAGGCAACGGCGAGCTGGCCGAGCTGGCGGCCGAGATCGACGAAGCGGGTGCGCGGGCGTCCCGCACGGTGGAGCTGGGCCGCCGCGGGTTCACCATCGCGGTGTTCACCTTCGTGCTCCTGATCTGCCAGATCCTCCCGTGGGTCGGCGACCACGCGGGCTGGCAGGTGCTGGCCGGCGAGGGCGGCGGCATCCCGCAGCTGTTCGCGGCGACGTCGACGGGGGTCGGCATCCTGGCTTCGGCGCTGGCCCTGGTGACGCGCCGCTGGTGGCTGTCCTGGGTCTGCGCGGCGGGCGGCTGGTTCGCCTCGGTGGACGGGCTGCTGGCCATCTGGTCCCAGCAGTCGTCCCACGCGCCGGGCTCCGCGGGCGGCGGCCCGGGGATCGGCATGGTGATCGCCTGGATCGCGATGATCTGCCTGGCGGTCTCCTGGATGCGCACGGCGTTCTCGCGCACCTGAGCACCGGTGGGGACCAGGCTCAGCCGACGCGCAGGGTGAGCGTGCCGGCCGAGTAGGCGGCGGCGTACAGCGTGGTCTCGGGGTGGTAGAGCCGCAGCGAGACGGTGGCGCTCAGGCTGAAGCTGAGGCGGAGCGAGAACCCGCCGTTGGGCCGGCAGGTCGTGTCGGCGATGTTCACCCAGGCCCCGGCCTGCAGCTGCTGCACGACGACGGTCTCGACGCTCCCTTCGGAGCGGGCGGCGTCGAGCACCTTCAGGTTGCCCTTGAGATCGACCTTCTCGCCGACCTCGACGTGGTCCTTGCCCAGCTTGCCCTCGACTTTCACCTTGCCCTTGCCGGCTTCGGTGGCCGCGGCCAGGGGAGCGGCCGGGGCCGCGAGCGCCGGCCCGGCGAGGGCGAGGGTGACGGCCAGAGCGGTGAGGATCCTGCGCGGTGTCCTGATCATGAGCCGAGTGGAGCACCGGGAGCGGAGCGCGGCGCGCGGTGACCCCCGGTCGGGGCGCCGACCGGACCTCTTCGGGTGCTTCCGCTTGCCGGCAGCGCCGTGAACGCCACGAAGGCCGCATCCGGGGGACGCCCCCGGATGCGGCCTTCGGCGACTTCAGCGGTCGGCGACCGCCGCCTCCGCGGCCTGCAGCCACTCACGCCACTGCGCGGCCTGCTCGTCGGCCTTCTTGGCCCGGCGCTCGTCCCCGGCCGCACGCGCCTTCGCCGCCTGCGACTCGAACTGCTCGACCCGCTCGCGGAACTGGGCCGCGCGGGCCTGGGCCTCCGGGTCCGTCCGGCGCCACCGCGAGTCCTCCGCCGCCTTGACCGCGTCCTGGACCGCCTTCAGCCGGCCGTCCAGCTCGCGGATGCGCTCGCGGGGGACCTTGCCGATCTCGTCCCACTGCTCCTGGATCCGCCGCAGCGCGCTCTTCGCCGCCTCCAGGTTGGCCGCCGCGTCGATCTTCTCGGCCTCGACCAGCAGCTCTTCCTTGCGGGCGGCGTTCGCGCCGAACTCCGCGTCGCGCTCGGAGAACACCGCGGACCGGCGGGCGAAGAACTTGTCCTGCGCCGCGCGGAACCGCTGCCACAGCGCCTCGTCGCTGTCCTTCGGCGCGCGGCCCGCCGCCTTCCACTCGGTCATCAGGTCCTTGTAGCGGCCCGCCGTCTCGCCCCAGTCCTCGGACTCGCTGATGGCCTCGGCCTCGGCGATGAGCTCTTCCTTGCGCTGCTTGGCCGACGCGCGCTGCTTGTCCAGCTCGGCGAAGTGCGAGCCGCGGCGGCGGTTGAACGCCTCGCGAGCCTTCGAGAACCGCTTCCACAGCTCGTCGTCGGTCTTGCGGTCGACGCCCTTGACCGTCTTCCACTCGTCCAGGATCGCGCGCAGCCGGTCGCCCGCCGCCTTCCACTGGGTGGAGTCGGCCGCGATCTTCTCGGCCTCCTCGGCCAGCGCCTGCTTGCGCGCGACCGCGGCCGCCCGCGCCTCCTCGCGCTCCGCCTTCGCGCTGGCCAGCGCCTTCTCGGCGTGCCCGATGACGTACTCCAGCCGCGCGGCGAGCGCGGCCAGGTCGCCGACCACGGCCGCCTCGGCCAGGCCGTCGCGGATCTGGGTGGCGCTCGACAGCGCGTGCTTCGGGTCGCCGGCCCCGGAGATCAGCCGGGTCTCCAGCAGCTCGACCTCGGTGCGCACGTCGTCGAACCGGCGTGCGTAGTGCACCAAGCCCTCGTCGGGGCTGCCGGCCTGCCAGACGCCGACGGCGCGCTCGCCCTCGGCGGTGACGACGTAGACGGTGCCCTCGTCGTCGATCCGGCCCCAGGTCGACGGGGTGGGTTCGGCGGGCGGCACGGGCGGGGCGGCGTGCCCGGCGTGCAGCGCGTGCGGCACCGGGTGCGGGGCCGGGGTACCGGTGGAAGTGTTCTCCTGGGCCATCGCAGGCTCCTTATCGCCTGTACGCCCGCGGGTGCGGGCGCCCCGCCGCGAAGCGGGGCCGGGTAATGCGGTCGTCACGGGCCGTGCTCGGATGCTACGGCCCCACGCGGCATTCAAGCAGCTCAGCGCGCACCGTGGTACTGGATGGGCCACCTGAAGCTCGTGATCCTACTTCCGGTGGACGCTCTCGATCGGCCCGCAGGTATCGTCAGCCGCCGTGAACAGCCCCGTCGTCCCGCTCGCGGTGGTCGGGCCGACGGCCACCGGGAAGACCGCGCTGGCCGTAGACCTGGCCCGCGAGCTCGGCGGCGAAGTCGTCAACGCCGACGCGATGCAGCTCTACCGGGGCATGGACATCGGCACCGCCAAGGCCACCGAGGCCGAGCGCCGCGGCGTCCCCCACCACCTGCTCGACGTCCTGGCCGTGACCGAGACGGCGTCCGTCGCGGCCTACCAGCGGCACGCGCGGGCCGAGATCGAGCGGCTGCTGGCGGCCGGGACGGTCCCGGTGCTGGCCGGCGGGTCCGGTCTCTACGTCCAGGCCGTGCTCGACGACCTGCGGTTCCCCGGCACCGACCCGGCCGTCCGGGCCCGGCTCGACGCGGAGGCGGAAGAACTCGGCACCCCCGCGTTGTACACCCGGCTGGGTGAGCGCGATCCGGTCGCCGCGGCCAAGATCCTGCCGACCAACACCCGCCGGATCGTGCGCGCCCTGGAGGTCATCGAGATCACCGGCGAGCCGTTCTCTGCGAACCTGCCGGCGCCGGGGCCCGCCCGCTACGGCACGGTCGTGCTCGGCGTCGATCGCGCGCCCGAGGAGCTCGACGAGCGGGTGAACGAGCGCGTGGTGCGGATGTTCGAGGCCGGGCTGGTCGACGAGGTCCGCGAGCTCGAAAAGCGGGGCCTGCGCGAGGGGAAGACGGCGTCGCGGGCGCTCGGCTACCAGCAGGTGCTCGCCGCACTGGACGGCGACGGCGACTTCGAGGCGGCCGCCGCGGCCACGGCGCAGGCCACCCGGCGCTTCGTCCGCAAGCAACGTTCCTGGTTCCGGCGCGACCAGCGGATCCACTGGTTCGACGGCGCCGATCCGGGGCTGGCCGCGCGCGTCCTGGATACCCTGGGCCGGTAATCTGGCCCCATGGGCGGAATCGAGTTCCTCAAGGGGCACGGCACGCAGAACGACTTCGTGCTGCTCCCCGATCCGGCGGGCCGCCTCGAGCTGACCGAAGCCAGGGTCGCCGCGTTGTGCGACCGCCGGCGAGGTCTCGGGGCGGACGGCGTGCTGCGCGTCGTGCGCGCCGCGGCGATCGGCGAACCGTCCGCGGGCGAGTGGTTCATGGACTACCGCAACGCCGACGGTTCGATCGCGGAGATGTGCGGCAACGGCGTGCGCGTGTTCGCCCGCTACCTGGTCGACGCCGGCCTGGCGGCCGAAGGCGAGTTCGTCGTCGGCACCCGCGCGGGTGATCGCCCGGTCGTGGTGCACCCGGATCGCTCGGTGACCGTCCGGATGGGACCGGCGACGATCACCGGCACGTCGGTCACGGTGGTGGCCGGCCGCCCGTTCTCCGGCGTCGCGGTCGACGTCGGCAACCCGCACCTGGTCTCGCTGCTCGACGACGACGTGGCCGGCCTCGACCTGCGCGACCAGCCGGATTTCGACCACGACGTGTTTCCCAACGGCGTGAACCTCGAATTCATCAACTACCTCGGCGAGGGCGCGCTGCGGATGCGCGTGCACGAGCGCGGCGTGGGGGAGACGCGCGCGTGCGGCACCGGCACGGTCGCCGCGGTGGCGGCCGCCTTCCATCTGGCGGGCACGGACACCGGAGCCTCCACAGTGGACGTCCCGGGCGGCCGTGTCGCGGTCACGGTGTCCCGCGGCGCCTCCACGCTGTCGGGCCCGGCGGAGATCGTGGCCCGCGGCGAGATCGACGAAGCCTGGTGGGCCGCCGCCGGTTCGTGACGCCCTAACCGGCCAGGATTTCGCCGAGGACGCGACGTCCTTCCGCGGCCTCCTCGCCGTCCCGGGTACAGGCGACGAGCGTCTTCCACAGCGCCCAGCCGCAGCCGCGCGTCCAGGTGGCGTCGTCGACCGACAGGAGTTCGCGGAACACCCGCCTGCCGTCGGCCGTCAGCAGGGTCCAGGCGATCGCCAGGTCGCACGCCGGGTCGCCGACCCCGCAGGTGCCGAAGTCGATGACGGCCGCCAGTTCGCCGTCGCGCAGCAGGAGGTTGCCCGGGGCCAGGTCGCCGTGGAACCAGCGGTCCACGCCGTCCCAGGGCGCCGCCAGCGCCGCCTCCCAAAGCGCCCCGGCGTCGCCGGCGCCGTCCAGCTTCGCCAGCGCGCGCCGGGCCTGCCCGTCGTAGGTGCGCAGGGTGGCGCCCCGGAACCAGTTGTGCTTCCCCGGCTGCGGGCCGTCCGTCGCGTCGACGCCCTGCATCGCCGCCACGAACCCGGCCAGGTCCCGCGCGAAGCGGACGGGGTCGGCCACCCCGTCCGCCGTCGCGGGTTCGCCGTCGAGCCACCGGTACACCGACCAGGCGAACGGGTAGCCCTCCCCGGGACGCCCCGCCGCCAGCGGGGCCGGGACCGGCAGCGGCAGCCGGGGCGCGAGCGCCGGCAGCCACCGCTGCTCCTTCTCGACGGCCAGCGCGTACTCGGCGGCGCTGGGCAGCCGGACCACCATCGTGTCGCCGAGGTGGAACGTGAAGTTGTCCCACCCGCTCGTCCGCACCGGCCGGACCGGGAGCCCGGCCCACCGCGGGAACTGGCCATCGATCAGCCGCCGCACCTGATCGGTGCCGACGCTGACCCGCCGCGGCAGCGGGCCGAGGTCCCGGGGCGCGTCAGACACTGGCTTCGACCGCGAAGTCGCCTTCGCGCGTGGTGATGCCGGCGACGGCACCCGCGACCCGGATGTCCGACTGGACGTCCGCGAACCGCGCCAGCAGCTCGGCCGGGCCGGTCACGGTCAGCGTCTCGACGGCCGCCCGCATCGACACCTTCGCGTCCGTCTTCGCCCGGCGCACCGCGGCGATCACCTGGCTCGCCAGCGCCAGCAGCTCCGGGTCGCCGTCGGACGGCGTCGCGGCCGGCCAGGCGGCCCGGTGCACCGAACCCCCCTGCCACCACGACCAGACCTCCTCGGTCGCGAACGGCAGGAACGGCGCGAACAGCCGCAGCACCGCCGACAACGCCGTCACCAGCGCGACCTGCGCGGACTCCGCTCCAGAAGGACCGCTGTCGCCGTACGCGCGGCCCTTCACCAGCTCGACGTAGTCGTCGCAGAACGTCCAGAAGAACGTCTCGGTCACCTGCAGCGCCCGCGCGTAGTCCAGCGCCTCCAAGGCCGCGGTCGCCTGCTCGACGACGACGGCCAGCGACGCCAGCAGCGCCCGGTCCAGCGGCTCGGTGACCACCGCGGACGGCGAAGGCACACCGAGGCCGAGGACGAACCGGCTCGCGTTGAGCAGCTTCGTCGCCAGCCGCCGCCCGACCTTCATCTGGCCTTCGTCCACGGCCGTGTCGACGCCGGGCCGCGCACTCGCCGCCCAGTAGCGGACCGCGTCCGAGCCGAAGCGCTCCAGCAGGTCCACCGGCGTCGTCACGTTGCCCTTGGACTTCGACATCTTCTTGCGGTCCGGGTCGAGCACCCAGCCCGCGATCGAGGCCGCCCGCCACGGCAGCACGCCGTGCTCCAGTTCCGCGCGCACCGCCGTCGAGAACAGCCAGGTGCGGATGATCTCGTGCGCCTGCGGCCGCAGGTCCATCGGGAACACCCGCGCGAACAGGTCGTCGTCCAGGCTCCACCGCCCGACGATCTGCGGCGTCAGCGACGACGTCGCCCAGGTGTCCATCACGTCGGGGTCGGCGGCGAACCCGCCCGGGACACCGCGCTGCTCCTCGGTGAACCCCGGCGGCACGTCGCTGCTCGGGTCCACCGGCAACGCGTCCGGCAGCAGGCGTGCGTCGTAGTCGGGCTCGCCGTGGTCGTCGAGCCGGTACCACAGCGGGATCGGCACGCCGAAGAACCGCTGCCGGCTGATCAGCCAGTCCCCGGCCAGGTTCTCCACCCACGACGAGTACCGGACGCGCATGTGCTTCGGCACCCAGGTCAGTTCTTCGCCGCGGGCGAGCATCTTCTCCCGGAAGGCCGCGTCGTTCCCGCCGTTGCGCAGGTACCACTGCCGGCTGGCGACGATCTCCAGGGGCTTGTCGCCCTTCTCGTAGAACTTCACCGAGTGCGTGATCGGCCGCGGTTCCCCGTGCAGGGCCCCGGCTTCGCTCAGCAGGCGGACCAGGATCTCGCGTCCCGTGTGGACGGTCTTGCCCACCAGCGGCGCGTACACCTCCGCGGGCACCCCGGACGGCGCGTCCGGCAGGAACCGGCCGTCGCGGCCCAGCACCACCCGCGTCGCCAGCCGCAGCTCCCGCCACCAGGTGACGTCGGTGGTGTCGCCGAAGGTGCACACCATCGCGATCCCGCGGCCCTTTTCCGGATCCGCGAGGTGGTGCGCCACGACGGGCACCTCGACGCCGAACACCGGCGTCCGCACGGACTTCCCGAACAGCGGCTTGAAGCGCTCGTCGTCCGGGTGCGCGACCAGGGCGACGCAGGCGGGCAGCAGCTCGGGCCGGGTCGTCGCGATCACCACGTCTTCGCCGTCCGGGCCGGTGAACGCGAGGTCGTGGAACGCACCCGGGCGTTCGCGGTCCTCCAGTTCGGCCTGGGCGACGGCGGTGCGGAAGCTGACGTCCCACAGCGTCGGCGCTTCGGCCTGGTAGGCCTCGCCGCGGTCGAGGTTGCGCAGGAACGCGCGCTGCGAGATCAGCCGCGAGTCGTGCCCGATCGTCTGATAGGTCATCGTCCAGTCGACCGACAGCCCGAGCTGCCGCCACAGCTGCTCGAAGACCTGCTCGTCGGTCTCGGTCAGCGCCTCGCACAGCTCGACGAAGTTGCGCCGCGAAATCGAGACCACGTCCTTGCCCGGCTTCTCCGGGGCGCGGAAGCCCGGGTCGTAGGGCAGCGACGGGTCACAGCGCACGCCGAAGTGGTTCTGCACCCGGCGTTCGGTCGGCAGGCCGTTGTCGTCCCAGCCCATCGGGTAGAAGACCTCGCGCCCGCGCATCCGCTGGAACCGCGCGAGGACGTCGGTGTGGGTGTAGGAGAAGACGTGCCCGATGTGCAGCGACCCGCTGACCGTCGGCGGGGGAGTGTCGATCGAGTAGATCTCGTCCCGGGTCTTGGTGCGGTCGAAGCGGTAGGCGCCGGTGGACTCCCATACGGGTACCCACTTGGCCTCCAGACCGTCGACACCGACCTTGTCCGGGACTCGCGGGCGTTCGTACGGGGTACTCATGAAGCAACTCTAGGGTGCGGCGGAACCGGTTTTCGCCTCGGTCGGCAGGTCGCGCATGTGCCGCAAGGGCGAGCAGACCACCCACAGCACCGACGCGGCCTCGCCGGCCACGGCCACCCACAGCGCGCCGCGCAACCCGAGCCCTTCGCCGAGCGCGCCGCCCAGCAGGCCGCCGAGCGGGATCGTGCCCCAGACGACGAACCGCACGCTCGCGTTCATCCGGCCGAGCAGCCGGTCGGGGCAGATCACCTGCCGGTAGGAGACCGAGGCCACGTTGTAGACGATGATCCCGAACCAGCCGAGCGCCGACCCGAACCCGGCGAGGACGAGCCGCCAGCCCGGCGCGGCCAGCGGGAGCAGCAGGTGGCCGGGGAGGGTGCACAGGGGAACCAGCCAGATCGACCGCGCCTGGCCGATCCGGCGGGTGAGCGCGCCCGAGCAGACTGCGCCGAGGATCCCGCCGGCACCGCCGACCGCCAGCAGCACGCCGACCGCGGCCGGGGCCAGCCCGACGGTCCGGGTCAGGAACAGCACATACACGGCGGTGAACGCGCCGCCGAAGAAGTTCGCCGTCGCCGTCGTGCCCACCGTCGCCCGCAGCGGCTTGTCGGAGAACACGAACCGCAGTCCTTCGGTGATCTGCGGGAGCAGCCGGGCGTGGCCGTCGCGCTCCGGCGCCGGTTCGACCGCGCGGATGCGCAGCAGGAACAGGGCCGACGTCAGGTAGCCGAGGCTGGTGACCAGCACGGTGTTCGCCGCGTTGAGGACCTGGACCAGCACGCCGGCCGCGCCCGGTCCGGCGATCTGCGCGGTCGACTGGACGGCCTGCAGCTTCGCGTTGCCCTCCAGCAGGTGCTCCCGCCCCACGAGCGACGGCAGGTAGGACTGGTACGCGACGTCGAAGAACACCGTCGCGATGCCCACGAACAGCATCACCACCACGAGCTGGACGAGCGTCAGCACTCCGGCCCACCACGCGAGCGGCACGGTGAGCAGCAGCGCGAAGCGGGTGAAGTCGGCGGTGAGCATGACCCGGCGGCGGCTCAGCCGGTCCACCCACACCCCGGCGGGCAGCCCGATCAGCAGGAACGCGAGCGTTTCGGCCGCGGTCAGCAGCCCCATCTCGAACGGCGTCGCGGCCAGCGTCACGGCCGCGAGCAGCGGAATCGCGGTGTACCCGACGGCGGTGCCGAACTGGCTGGCCGTGTCGCCGGCCCAGAGCCGCCGGAAGTCCGCGTGGCGGAAGAGTGACCCCCTATGCATGGCTCCCGAGTCTGGCCCGAGTGATTGGAAAGTGTCAATCACTGTTCGCTCTAAGCTGTGCGCGTGTCCCCTGAGCAACGACGTGCCGCCACCGAAGCCGAGGCCGCCGCGCTGGCCTCCGGAATACGGCTGCGCATCATCCGGTTGACCTTTTCGGAGGCGCTGACGAACAAGGAGCTGGCCGAAAGGCTGGGCCGGGACCCCGCGACGACCCTGCACCACGTGCGCAAACTCGTCGACACCGGCTTCCTCGCCGCGCAGCCCCCGCGCCGCGGGACCCGGGGCGCCCGGGAAATTCCGTATCTTTCGACGGGGCTTTCGTGGACACTCGACTCATGCGGTGACAAGGGCTTGGACCAGGCGATGCTCGAGGCTTATCTGGCCGAGATCGCCAAAACCGGTTTCGAGGGCGTGCACCAGACGCGCCTCGTCGTCCAGGTGGCCCCCGAGGAGCGGGCAGAGCTGGAAACGCGGCTCAACGCCCTGCTCGAGGAGTTCCGCGCGCGCCCGCGGCGCCCCGGCGCCGAGCGCACCGCGATCTACCTCGCCACCTATCCCAGCACGTAAAAGTTCGGTTCCCGCGGCGAATCGTGGGAACATGGAGGCACGATGACAGAACTGACACACACCGAAGACCACGACGACGACCTGTACGACCCGTCGACCGGCGAGATGGAGCTCGAAGACCGCGCGTCGCTGCGCCGGGTCGCGGGGCTGTCCACGGAGCTGGACGACGTCACCGAGGTCGAATACCGGCAACTGCGGCTCGAACGCGTCGTGCTGGTCGGCGTGTGGACCGAGGGCACGGCCCTGCAGTCCGAGGCGTCGCTGGCCGAGCTCGCGCGCCTGGCCGAGACGGCGGGCTCGGAGGTCCTCGAAGGCCTCATCCAGCGGCGGACCAAGCCGGACCCGGCCACCTACATCGGCTCGGGCAAGGTGCGGGAGCTGCGGGACATCGTCGGCTCCACCGGCGCCGACACCGTGATCTGCGATGGCGAGCTTTCGCCGGGCCAGCTGCGGCAGCTCGAGGAGAAGGTCAAGGTCAAGGTGATCGACCGGACCGCCCTGATCCTCGACATCTTCGCCCAGCACGCCCGGTCCAAGGAAGGCAAGGCGCAGGTCGAGCTGGCCCAGCTGCAGTACCTGATCCCGCGGCTGCGCGGGTGGGGTGCGTCGCTGTCCCGGCAGGCCGGTGGCCGCGCCGGTGGCGCGAACGGCGGCGTCGGCCTGCGCGGTCCCGGTGAGACCAAGCTCGAGACCGACCGGCGGCGGATCAACAAGCGCGTGGCGAAGCTGCGCCGGGAGATCGCGGCCATGGACACCATCCGCGAGACCAAGCGCGGGCGGCGGCTGGCCAACGAGGTGCCCAGCGTGGCGATCGTCGGTTACACCAACGCCGGCAAGTCGAGCCTGCTCAACGCCCTGACCGGGGCCGGGGTGCTGGTGGAGGACGCGCTGTTCGCCACCCTCGACCCGACCACCCGGCGCGCGCAGACGCCGGACGGCCGCGGCTACACGCTGACCGACACCGTCGGGTTCGTGCGGCACCTGCCGCACCAGCTGGTGGACGCGTTCCGCTCGACGCTGGAGGAAGCCGCGGACGCGGACCTGCTCGTGCACGTGGTGGACGGGTCCGACCCGGCACCCGAAGAGCAGGTCAGCGCGGTGCGCGAGGTGCTCGGCGAGATCACGCGCAAGCGCAAGGAGCCGCTCCCGCCGGAACTGCTGGTGATCAACAAGACCGACGCGTCCGACGAGGTCAGCCTGGCCCGTCTGCGGCACGCGCTGGCCGGGTCGGTCCAGGTCTCGGCCCGGACCGGGGCGGGCATCCCGGAGCTCGTCGAGGTGATCGCCGACCGCCTGCCGCGGCCGGAGGTCACGGTCGAGGTCCTCGTGCCGTACTCGCGCGGCGAGCTGGTCGCGCGGGCGCACGCGGACGGCGAGGTCCTCGAAGAGGAGCACGCCGAGGAGGGCACGCGCCTGCTGGTGCGGGTCCGCCCGGACCTCGCGGCGGCTTTGCGCGAGTACGAGACCAACTCGACCAGGGCCTGACACGTCTCCGTAGTGTGCGACCGGAGTGGTCGCACACTACGGAGGTGGCTGGGTGCGCTGGGCTGTCGTTCTGGTCTTCACGATCGTGCTGGGCGGGGCGGCCCCCGCTTGGGCGGCTCCGGCGCCGGAGCCGTTGTGCACGATGAAGGACTCCCGGATCGGCGAGCTGTCCGGCCTGGTCTCCGACGGCTCCAAGCTGTACGCGATCAACGACGGCGGCAGCAAGGTCCAGGTGTTCGTACTGGGCCGGGACTGCAAGGTGCAGAAGGTCCTCACGGACAAGACCGACCCGTTCGACGTCGAGGACCTGGCCCGCACGCCGGACGGGACGCTGTGGCTGTCCGACACCGGCGACAACAAGAAGGGCCGGCTGACGGTCGCCCTGCTGGAGATGAACCCGCAGGGCAAGGTGACCCTGCACCGGCTCACTTACCCGGACGGCCAGCACGACACCGAAGCGCTGATCATGGACAAGGCGGGCACGCCGTACCTGATCACCAAGGACATCCTCGGCGAGGCCCGGGTCTACCGGCCGTCGGGGCCGCTGGCGAGCCCGGGCCCGACCACGCTGGAGAAGGTCGGAACGGTGAAGATCGCCACCACGGACACCCAGGGCGGCCCGGTCGGTTCGATCGGCTCGGTCCTGGTGACGGGCGGAGCCTCGATGGCCGACGGCAGCGCGGTGGCCTTGAGGACGTACACGGACGCGTACGTGTACGCGGCCCCGGACGGCGACGTCCTGGCGGCCCTGCAGCGCAACCCGGTGCGAATCCCGTTGCCGGGGGAGAAGCAGGGCGAGTCGATCGCGTTCGACCCGGACGGCACGCTGATTTCGGGAAGTGAAGGAGTGGGCCAGCCGCTGCGCACGGTGAAGGGCGCGGCGGCGTTGGCTGCTTCGGCAGCGCCGGCGTCGGACGGAACCCCGGCATCGAGCACGGCCGGCGGCGGATCTTCGGACGGCGGCGGAGTGCCGATCCTCCCGGCAGCGGGAATCGCGGTGGCGGTGGCGGGCTTGGGCTGGTTCGGGTTCAGCAGGCTGCGTCGCCGCCGAGGCTGAGCGGCGGGCGAGCCCCTCCGCGCGGTGCGGGGCGCGGCGGCACTGGCCGCGCAGTCCGTCGCACCGGCGGAGGGAACGACCTTGACCGGCACGAGCGCGTCGTCCGGCTCGGCGGAGGACGGGGCCGGGCTCCCCGTCCTGCCTGCCGCCGGGATCACGGTCGCCATGGTCGGTCTCGGCTGGTTCGGCTCCCCACGGCCGAAGATCATCCGATCCGGTGAATCTCCCGGGCCGTGCGAAAGCCCGGAAGCCAGTTCCTAGAGGCGGCGGAGCACCGCCACGACCTTGCCGAGCACCGTGGCGTCGTCGCCGGGGATCGGCTCGTACGCCTCGTTGTGCGGCATCAGCCAGATGTGGCCGCCCTTGCGCTTGAACGTCTTGACCGTGGCCTCGCCGTCGATCATCGCCGCGACGATCTCGCCGTTGTCCGCGTCCGGCTGCTGGCGGACCACGACCCAGTCGCCGTCGGTGATGGCCGCGTCGACCATCGAGTCACCGGTGACCTTCAGCAGGAACAGCTCGCCCTCGCCGACGATCTCCCGCGGCAGCGGGAAGACGTCCTCGATGGCCTGCTCGGCCAGCACCGGGCCACCGGCGGCGATCCGGCCGACCAGCGGCACGTACGCCGCCTTCGGCATGACCGGCTGCTGGTCCATCTCGATGCCCATGGGGTTGTCGTCGGTCGCCGCGAGCACGCCGACCGCGCGCGGACGGTTCGCGTCCCGGCGCAGGTAGCCCTTGCGCTGCAGCGCGCGCAGCTGGTGCGAGACCGACGACGTCGACGTCAGCCCGACCGCCTCGCCGATCTCGCGGACGCTCGGCGGGTAGCCGAACCGGCTCACCCACGTGCGGATCACGTCGAGCACCTGCTGCTGGCGGACGGTGAGGGTCTCGTCCACGTCGTACACCTCGGGCATGGCGTGCACCTTGCCCGAGCCGCCGGGGGACCCGCTGGTCCTGCCCGCCTTGTTCTCCTTCGCCACTGCGTCGCCTCCCAGACGTTCGCTGCACGTATCTGCGCGCCGGCCGCCGCCCGCGGGGTTGCGGGCAGGCTCGCCGGCGGCATCTGCCCGGCAGATGCCCTGGTCACCGACGTTAGCCCCCGGGCACGACGATTTCAAACATCTGTTCGATCGACACGCCGTGTCCGCTCGATTTTGTCGGTGGCAGGTGGTAGACCTTCGCACGGGCGTTCGATAGAACGCCTGTTCGACCTTGATCCACGGGCCGCTCCCGGCCCCGGAAACGGGCGGACATCAGGGTTTCGAGGAGGTTCGGATGTCCATTCTGGCCGAACGCGGACACGTTCGCCCGGCGACCCCGGTCCCGGCGCCCCTCCGTCCCGTGCGCGTCCTGCGCGGGCGCCGCGGCGAGGTGCACCGCCCGCCGACGCGCGCGCGGGTCGTGGCGGGCCGGCGCCCG